>NZ_PDIG01000032.1:0-13917 GCF_004745185.1 Escherichia sp. E2661 | reverse complement strand
CACCGCGCCACTGGCGGATGCGGCGTGAACNCCTTATCCGCCCTACATGTGCAATCCCCAGGCCGGATAAGACGCGACAAGCGTCGCATCCGGCACTTGCACCGCGCCATTGNCGGATGCGGCGTGAAACGCCTTATCCGCCCTATATGTGTGTTCCGTAGGCCGGATACGACGTAAACGCCTTATCCGCCCTACATGTGCAATCCTGTAGGCCGGATAAGACGCGGCAAGCGTCGCATCCGGCAATTGCACCGCGCCACTGGCGGATGCGACGTAAACGCCTTATCCGCCCTACATGTGCAATCCCGTAGACCGGATAAGACGCGGCAAGCGTCGCATCCGGCATTTATTGCGCCGCTGCGTACAGGCCGACAATCTGCTCCAGGCTGGCGGTACGCGGATTGCTACGCAGACAAATATCTTCCTGCGCGGCCTGCGCCCATGCACCGTAATGCCCGGTTGTTGCACCCACATCAGCCAGCCGCTTGTTGATCCCAACTTCCGCTATCAGCTCACTTACCGCATTAATAGCGTCACGATCGTCGGATTTTTTAGTTCGCAGCGCCCGACCAACCTGGCTAAACCGATCACGACAAACCATCCGGTTAAATTCCATCACCGTTGGCAGCAACATGGCGTTCGCCAGACCGTGCGGAATATGCAGCGCCGCCCCCGGCTGATGCGCCATCGCGTGGCATAACCCAAGCCCCGCACTGGAAAACGCCATTCCCGCCATACATGAAGCCAGCAACATGCTTTCGCGGGCGGCAAGGTCATGACCGTAGCCCACCGCTTTCGGCAGCGATTTGCCAATCATCGCAATGGCACCAATCGCCAGACTGTCGGTAAACGGTGTGGCGTTCAGCGCGCTGTACGCTTCAATGGCATGGGTTAACGCATCAATGCCAGTCATCGCCGTGACATGCGACGGCACACCTTCGGTCAATGCGGCGTCGAGAATCGCGACATCCGGCATCAGCGAGGCATGTGCTAACACCTGTTTGCGCCCGCTTACCGCATCGATGATCACCGTCACGTTAGTCGTTTCAGAGCCGGTTCCGGCGGTCGTTGGAATGGCAATCAGCGGCAATCGTGGTTGCAGAACGCTGGTTTCTGACATTTTTGCCAGCGTGCTATCGGAATTCGTCACCAGCAACGCTACGGCTTTCGCTGCATCGAGCACCGAGCCACCGCCAAACGCGATGACACCATCGCAGCCTGATTCACGCAGCTGCGCCACGGCTGCGCACACGTCTGTAATGCACGGTTCGCCCACCGGACACGGCCAGAGCGTCATAGCGATACCTTTGACGGTCAGACTGCGAATCAGCCCGGAGGTCATCCCCGACTGATGCAAAAAGCCATCCGCCATCACAAACAAATGTTTCAGCCCGCGCGTTTGTGTTTCCTGCCCGCAACTGCTCACTGCGCCCAGACCGCAGAGTGTGACAGGCGGGACGCTAAATGTTTTTACCCGTTGCAGATTCAGGGTATCGAACGCCTGAAAGAGCGCGCTCTGCAATTCATTTTGCATATAGCCCCTCCGCTTTCTCTCGCCCGCTACTGGCGATCGCCAGCGGGGTCATAAACAAACTGTGCTGCGGTAGATGCACCTGTAACGCCGGGAATTGTTTGCGAAACAGTTCCGCCACGCCCGGTTGCATACAGGAGCCGCCCGCCAGCCATAAATCAGTAATGCCCTGCCCTTCAATATGCCGGGCGACAATGTCCGCCATTTTTTCGTACACCGGTTTCACCGCAAGCCAAATCTCTTCACCGTGACCGCGCTTGTACTGCTCTGCCTCTTCCAGCGAAATACGACGATTTCCGGCGAGAGTCAGAGAGATGTGATGTCCGCCGGTGGCTTCATCCGCCGAGTACGTCACCTTGCCCTTTTTCACGATGGCAATACCGGTGGTGCCGCCGCCGATATCCACTACACCTGCGTTATCCAGTTGCAGCAGATCCGCGACTGCGGTTGGCTCATCCAGCACATGGCTCACTTCCAGCCCGGCGGATTCCAGCACGTTGATGGAAATACGCGGGTCCGTACCAGGAGGAAATGAAGTCGCCGCATGGCTAAAACGGCGACCGAATTGCTGCTCAAGCGTGTCGAGATGGCGACGAACAATGGTGACAGCGCCGAAGAAATCCCAGACGATGCCGTCGCGGACCACATCGGCCCAGTCGAGGCATACCGCCACCGGCTGACCGTCGCGGTCGACAACCATCGACACCACATCGCAGGTTCCCAGATCCACCCCCAGCCACAGCGGAGATTCCGTCGCGGCAGGCGTCTGGTTACACAGCGTTGCCGCCGTTTGCAGACGTGGGGTGAGCCATTGTTCGTCGTGCGCCATCGGTTACTCCTTAAACAATGCGAAACGCATCGACTAATACACAGCGACGCAGACGGACAAACGTCCGCGCGCTGGTTACCCCTTCACCGGTTGGCGTGGTGATAGTCATCGTGGTCCAGCCTTCCCCACCCAGCCCCAGCCCGGCAATGCACGGCCCGTTCTTGACGAAAATGCTGGTATCAATAGCGTTTGCCATCTGGTTCATGTTCTCGATATTGCGCGAGTGCATTGCCGCCGTGTGGTGGCAACCGCCTTCCAGTTTCACCGCCAGCGCAATGGCATCCGCCACGTTGGCCACGCGCACGACGGGCAGCACCGGCATCATCAGTTCGGTCACCGCAAACGGATGTTCTGCGGTGGTTTCCACAAACAGCAGTCGCGTTTGTTCCGGAACTTTAAGGCCGATTGCCGCCGCAATTTTCGCCGCATCGCGACCTACCCAGTCACGGCTGACGGTGCCTTTTCCGCGCTCGTCGATATTTTTCAGCAACACCGGTTGCAGTTGCTGCGCCTGCTCTGCGGTCAGTTTCACCGCGTGCTGGCCTTCCATCAGACGCATCAGTTCATCGGCTACGCTATCAACAACAATCAGCACCTTTTCATCGGCACAGATGATGTTGTTATCGAAAGAAGCGCCTTTGACGATGGACTGAGCGGCACGGGCGAGGTCGGCGGTTTCATCCACCACCACTGGCGGGTTACCGGCACCTGCGGCAATCAGGCGTTTATTGGTGTGTTTGCGCGCCGCTTCCACTACCGCTTCGCCGCCCGTCACCACCAGCAGGCCGATGCCCGGAAACTTGAACAAGCGTTGCGCGGTTTCGATATCCGGATTGGCCACGGTAACCAGTAAGTTTTCCGGCCCGCCTGCGGCAACAATCGCCTGGTTGAGCAGCGTAATCGCCCGCTGGGAGACTTTTTTCGCCGCCGGATGCGGGGCAAAAATGACGCTGTTGCCCGCGGCAATCAGGCTGATGGCGTTGTTAATTACGGTTGCCGCCGGGTTAGTGGAAGGCGTCACCGAAGCCACCACGCCCCAGGGCGCGTTTTCAATTAAGGTCAGGCCGTTGTCGCCCGTCAGCACCTGCGGAGAGAGACACTCAACGCCTGGTGTGCCGCGCGCCTGGGCGACGTTTTTGGCAAATTTATCTTCAACGCGCCCCATACCGGTTTCACTGACGGCAAGTTCCGCTAAATCTCTGGCGTGTTTTTCGCCTGCTTCACGAATGGCTGTTATCGCCAACTGGCGCATTGCCACGCTCTTTAACCCTTGCTGGACAATTTTGGCTGCCGCAACGGCGTCATCCAGGGAAGCGAAAACGCCCATCTCATGAACGGCGGCGGGCGGCGTGTCACTGCTTTGCATTTTCAGCAGTACCGCTTTCACCACCTGTTCAATATCCTGTTGATTCATGATGTTCTGCCTTATTTGTGGAAAATAACCTGACCGCCAGACACCACCTCATCGACGATGCCAATCACGCACAGATCGACCGGTGACGTTTCGCTTTTATGCGCCTGGCGGGCGGAACTGCCACTCACCAGCAACACCCACTCCCCGGTTCCTGCGCCAATATTGTCGATGGCGACGGCACATTGCCCGTCAGGATTACCTTGTGGATCAATCATTTCCACCATCAGCAATTTGTCATGCGCCAGTCCGTGATGGCGTACGGTACAAACAATTTGTCCAGTGACGACTGCCAGTTTCATACCCGCCTCCGTGGCGTATTTCAGGTAAAAGCTCCCCCTACCCTCCGCGGAAGGTAAAATGAAAAAGGAGAGAGCGTGACGCCCGAATCGACGTCACACAGGGTGATTACAGGTTGCTGCTATCGCCTTTCAGGCCGATCGGGAAGACTTCTTCCAGGTCGCCGTGCGGACGCGGGATAACGTGTACGGATACCAGCTCGCCAATACGCTGTGCCGCTGCGGCACCGGCATCGGTCGCGGCTTTACAGGCTGCAACATCACCGCGAACCATCGCAGTACACAGGCCGCCGCCAATCTGCTTCACGCCGACCAGTTTGACGCGCGCAGCTTTCACCATCGCATCAGAAGCCTCAATCAGTGCAACCAGGCCCCGGGTTTCGATCATTCCTAATGCTTCCATTGTGTTTTCCTCTTTATAGGGGTCCAGAACGGGACCGTTCATTCAACCAGTGTTTGTAAACTGCTTTCGCGGTTCACTTCTGTCTGACGCGGTACGGCTGCCACCAACGCCAGTTCGATAATTTCCTGCACGCTACAACCACGAGAGAGATCGTGCATCGGCGCGGCAAGTCCTTGTATCAATGGCCCGACGGCACGATATCCGCCAAGCCGTTGTGCGATTTTGTAGCCAATATTTCCGGCTTCCAGCGACGGAAAAACCATCACATTAGCTTGGCCCTGTAGCGGGCTGGCAGGCGCTTTTTGCGCCGCGACATCCGGAACAAAGGCGGCGTCAAACTGTAATTCTCCATCCACCACCAGCTGCGGTGCGCGTTCACGGACGATGTCTGTCGCCTGTTGCACATTGGCAACGCAGGGGTGACGGGCGCTACCGTTGCTGGAAAACGACAGCATCGCCACGCGCGGCTCTTCTCCGGTGATGGCCTGCCAGGTTTCGGCGCTGGCAAGCGCGATATCCGCCAGTTGTGCCGCCGTCGGCTGCGGCACCACGCTGCAATCGGCAAAACCCAACGCCGGACCGCTGTACTGTGGCAGCATCAGGAAAATGGAAGAGAGCGTTTTACAGCCCGGCTGCAAACCGATAATGCGTAATCCGGCACGCAGCACATTTGCCGTGGAAGAGAGATTGCCCGCGATACAGACATCCGCTTTACCGGCACTGACCATTGCGGCGGCGAACATCAGCGGATCGGTTAATTTTTCCAGCGCATCCGGCGGCGTTTTTTCGCCCGCACGGGCCAGCCAGCGATGGGCAAATTCTTCCCGCATTGCGAGGTTGCCATGCGGGTCAATCACCTGTAGGCCATCCATCGCCACGCCGTGACTGAGCGCAAACTGGCGAAGTTCAAACGGATTGGCGACCAGAATGGGCGTTGCCAGACCTTGTTGATGTAAATATTGCGCAGCTTTCAGTACGCGTTGGTCTAACGCATCCGGAAAAACCACTCTGGCGGGCGCTCGCAACGCCAGTTCACGACAACGTTCAATAATCATTGCGTTTCCCCCAGTCGTTGTTGGATCTGCTTCACCGTTAGCGGCGGCTTCGTTACGCTCAGGATCATCATCACGTAAACCGTGCTCGAAAGGCGGTTCAGCGCCTGCAAGATGTCCGGGCGTAATACTTCAAAACTGCGGGTGATAAACACCTGCGCCGCTACGGTTTCGGTTTCACGCACTTTGGTGCGTAGCAGATTCAGCAACGCCGCATCGCGCCCGTGGCTGGCTTCCGGCACCAGATGATCGTGGTCGAGATAGCGCAGCGGCTGGTGAGAAAGTCGATGCAGATCTTCGTCAGAAAGCCCGACAATCGCCTGGCAGCCCAGCGGTTCGCCCAGCGCATCGGCGCGCATAATGTTGCCAAGACGCGAACGGATATCGACCAGCCACGGCTGCCACGGTTCCGCCAGTTCAATTTGCAGCCACACTGTCAGCGCAATGGTGCTGTCGAGAACAGCGCGAAAACCCAGGCGCGGATCGCTTTTGGCAACCATTTTTTCCGCCGACAGATGAGTCAGTGTGTCTGGTTTTTTCGCCACCGGCTGGCGGCACAGTTCGCAGCACGCCTGCGGATGTTCATCGCTACTGGTCAGCCCGTGAACGGGCTGCGGCTGCTGCTGTTCATCATCAACAAACAGGCTACCCTGCTCGTCAATAAACTTGATGCGCAGATGGCGGCTTTCCAGCAACTCCCGGGCAGAGGGCGTCAGGCGACTGTCCGCAGGGAGATGGATCTCTGCGCCTTCGCTGAGCGTATGGTTCGCTCTTAGCCATGCTTCGGTGATGAAATCTTTCATAGGGATTGCCAGTTAGCCGGCCAGGCGACATACAGGAATTTCACGCTGGATGTCGTACCAAATTCGATGCTGGATCCTTTCGGGATAAACATCACGTCGCCCGCTTTGGCGATCATGGTTTCGCCTTCGTGGCGAACATGCAGTTCCCCTTCCAGTACCATGTCGATTTCGTCGTAGTTCAGGGTCCACGGGAAGAAGGCGTTGTCCCACTGCATGAAACCAGCGGCCATACTGCTGCCGTCGTCTCCGGTCACAAGATCAGTTAAGCCCACGCAGTGCGGTTCAGCGCCATCGAAACGACCAAACTTGACGCTGCTGCCATCAATCACTTTGATGCCGCCTTTGCCGGTCACCGATTTGAAGCTCGGCTGCATTGCCCCCTGCTCCAGCGACTGCTTTTCCTTCATCACTTTTTCCATCAGCTGTGCGACCAGGCTTTCGGTAAACTGGCCTTCCGGCAGCTGGGCAATGATGGTTTCGCGGATGCGCTGGCTTTCGGTTTTATCGGCTGATGCACTGGCGGGAACGGATGCCGTTACAGGCGTCGATTCATCGCACTCGGTGATGGTAAAACCCAGTAGATCCGCCACTTCGCGCGCTTCAGGGGTAATAATGCTGGCGCGCAGAACCACGGACATTGCCTGTTCGCCGCGCGCGTGTGCTTCACGAATATCATTCGCTGTGATGAGTTTTTTCACCTGCTTCCTCCTGTTCGGTGAGAGATGCCAGATAATCCACCAGTTGCTGCACGCTTTGCGGGTCATGGTTGTTTAGCGCGAAAATTGGCTCTTCAAAGCCAGTCTCAAGCAATAACTGTCGCGTTGCGGCGACGTCAGCATCCGGCATGTCCGTTTTACTGATGACGGCGATTTGCCGTTTACTGGCGCCAATATCCAGCAGCCCGGCAGGTAATCGGCTTTCTGGATCATTTGCGCCGTGGACATATATCAGCATGTCCACATCCTGTAGCGTGGTTATTAAGGCGTGATACCAACGGGGATGGCTAAAATATTCACCCGGAGTATCAATATCGCCATTATCATTAAATTCCACGGCCTGTGTTTTTCTGGCGAGGGTATAATCTCCCTGCAACGCATTAAATAACGTTGTTTTTCCTGCCCCGACGCTACCCACAAACGCAATTCGCTTCATGAATGCCTCGTATTAACTTTTGGTCATTTCACACAGCGTATAATTTAATAAACGCCCTAAACCGCTGACGGTTTGTGATAACGCTTCTTCGACTGCGCCCACCGAGCCATAAATCACCAATGCGCCGCTGAAGCGGTCGAGAAAACCGATGTGTACATCGGCAGCTTTTAATGCTAAATCACCGGCAATCATCGCTGTTTCTCCGGGAGTTAGCGTCATAATGCCAATTGCGCCAGCATCCGGAACGCCGATTTTCTTCGCCAGTTCTTCACCCGGATGCGCAATCAGATGCGCCAGCGTGACCTGTTTCCCGGGTACAAATTCCTGAATGATGCGTTCTTTGTCCATGAGTCGCCGCCTGTAAAAAAACGTGCGTGTATCGTGACAATTTTTCGTCAGAGTAAATAACAAAATTCGGCAAACGCGTTTAAAAGGTGAGGTAGATCACTAAGAATGGAGAGATATTTACCGTGATAGATAAACTTTCATATGCAGAACATGAATAAATATAAAGATATTACTTTATTTTTATGTCGGGTAATTTATTTGCTATTAGTAAAAGCAGTAAGACGTATTGATAATATAAAAATCGCTTACCCCGAATTACTCAGGGTAAGCGTGATAGTTAAGGAAGAATTACAGCGGTTGGGTTTGCGCTTCAACCACGGCCAGCGCCACCATGTTGACGATACGACGCACTGACGCGATCGGTGTTAACACGTGAACCGGTTTCGCCACGCCCATCAGCACCGGGCCGACGGTGACACCTTCCGAGCTGGAAACGCGCAGTAAGTTGTAACTAATACGAGCAGCTTCCATGTTCGGCATCACCAGAATATTAGCGGAACCTTTCAAGGTGCTGTCCGGCATACGGTCGTTGCGAATCGCTTCTACCAGCGCCGCATCACCGTGCATTTCGCCATCAATCATCAGCTCAGGCGCACGTTCCCTGACCAACTCCAGCGCTTTACGCATTTTGCTCGACGACGGGCAGTCAGAAGAACCGAAGTTGGAATGCGACAATAGAGCAACACGCGGCTCAATACCGAAACGACGGACAGTTTCTGCCGCCATCAGCGTGATCTCCGCCAGCTCTTCTGCGTCTGGGTCATCATTAACATAGGTATCAGCAATAAAGGTGTTACCACTCGGCAGCAACAGCGCGTTCATTGCGCCTGCGGTGTGAACGCCATCGCGATAACCAAAGACATTTTTCACTACGCTAAAGTGTTCGTGATAATCGCCCACCGTTCCGCAGATCATCGCATCGGCTTCACCACGCTGAACCATGATCGCACCGATCACCGTCGGGTTGCTGATCAGCGCACGTTGTGCCTGTTCCTGAGTGACACCACGACGCTTCATGATCTGGAAGTATTCGCTCCAGTACTCTTTAAAGCGTGGATCGGATTCGTTATTGACGATCTCAAAATCAACGCCCGCTTTGATCTGCAAGCCCAGTTTCTGAATACGCATTTCGATCACGTTCGGACGGCCAATAAGGATCGGCTTTGCCAGTCCCAGGGTTACCAGTTCCTGCGTCGCATGCAGAACGCGCGCCTCTTCCCCTTCCGGCAGAACAACGCGCTTCGGCGCTTTGCGAGCCTGGGAGAATATTGGCTTCATAAACAGGTTGGTTTTGTAAACGAACTCGGTCAGCTTGTCGATGTAGACGTCAAAATCGGCAATCGGACGCGTCGCCACGCCGGACTCCATTGCCGCTTTAGCGACCGCAGGGGCGATCTTGACGATCAGACGCGGATCGAACGGTTTTGGAATGATGTATTCGGGGCCAAAGCTCAGATCCTGATCGCCATACGCAGAAGCCACCACTTCACTCTGTTCGGCATGGGCCAGTTCCGCAATCGCGCGGACTGCCGCCAGTTTCATCTCTTCATTGATAGCCGTTGCGCCAACATCCAGCGCGCCTCGGAAGATGAACGGGAAGCAAAGCACGTTGTTAACCTGGTTCGGATAGTCGGAACGACCGGTACAGATGATGGCATCCGGACGCACTTCTTTCGCCAGCGGCGGCAGAATTTCCGGTTCCGGGTTCGCCAGCGCCAGGATCATCGGCGCACGGGCCATTTTCTTCACCATTTCCTGAGTCAGCACTTTCGGGCCGGAACAGCCAAGGAAAATATCCGCGCCTTCAATCACATCGTCGAGGGTACGTTTGCCGTCATCCACCACCGCGTAAGCCGCTTTGGTTTCCGCCATGTTCGGCTCACGACCCTGATAAATAACGCCTTTTGAGTCGCACACCACGATGTTATGTTTTTGCAGGCCCAGCGCCACCAGCAGGTTCATACAGGCAATTGCCGCTGCGCCCGCACCAGAAACTACCATCCGTACGTCGGAGATATTTTTCTCTACTACGCGTAAGCCGTTGAGAATGGCGGCGGTGCTGATGATTGCCGTCCCGTGTTGGTCGTCATGGAATACCGGAATGTTCATCCGCTGGCGCAGTTTCTGTTCAATATAGAAACATTCTGGCGCTTTAATATCTTCGAGGTTGATACCGCCGAAGGTCGGTTCAAGTGCGGCGACCACTTCGATAAATTTGTCCGGGTCGAGTTCATCAACTTCGATGTCAAACACATCTATCCCGGCGAATTTCTTAAACAGAACGCCCTTACCTTCCATCACCGGTTTGCCTGCCAGCGCGCCAATATTACCCAACCCCAGCACGGCAGTACCGTTAGAGATAACTGCCACCAGGTTACCGCGCGCGGTATATTTGTAGGCGTTTAACGGATCTTTTTCGATTTCAAGACAAGGCGCGGCGACACCCGGTGAATAGGCCAGCGCCAGATCGCGCTGCGTTGCCAGAGGTTTGGTCGGAGAAACCTGGATTTTTCCTGGTACAGGAAATTCATGGAAATCAAGTGCACTTTGTTTTAACTGCTCATCCATTTGGTTGTTCCTTTCACGTAACGTTCACAAAAATAGGTGTGGGCAACTGCCTCAGCCCACAACGTGGCGCACATTATTACCTTGCCGGAGCGTCGAGACTCTGAGCAAGCCCAAACTCTCCCCCATCAAATAATGTTTTGGTAATAATCCCATAACACTGATGTTACCTGCTTCATCCAGCAATACCATGCCTGTCTGCTATGCTTTTTTGATGCGTTTAGCGAAATTTCTCAGAAGTGTGAATTAACGCACTCATCTAACACTTTACTTTTCAAGGAGTATTTCCTATGAACGAGTTAGACGGCATCAAACAGTTCACCACTGTCGTGGCAGACAGCGGTGATATTGAATCCATTCGCCATTATCATCCCCAGGATGCCACCACCAATCCTTCGCTGTTACTCAAGGCTGCCGGTTTATCACAATATGAACATTTAATAGACGATGCTATTGCCTGGGGTAAAAAAAATGGCAAGACCCAGGAACAACAAGTCGTCGCGGCCTGCGACAAACTGGCAGTCAATTTCGGTACAGAAATTCTCAAAATCGTACCCGGTCGCGTGTCGACAGAAGTTGACGCACGCCTCTCTTTTGACAAAGAAAAAAGTATCGAAAAAGCGCGCCATCTCGTGGAGTTGTACCAACAACAGGGCATTGAGAGATCTCGCATTCTGATCAAGCTGGCCTCCACCTGGGAAGGAATTCGCGCAGCAGAAAAACTGGAAAAAGAAGGCATTAACTGCAACCTGACGCTGCTGTTTTCCTTTGCTCAGGCACGGGCCTGTGCAGAAGCGGGCGTTTTTCTGATTTCGCCGTTTGTAGGTCGTATTTATGACTGGTATCAGGCGCGCAAACCGATGGATCCGTATGTAGTAGAGGAAGATCCGGGTGTCAAATCTGTGCGCAACATCTACGACTACTATAAGCAGCATCGCTACGAAACCATTGTGATGGGTGCCAGCTTCCGTCGTACCGAACAAATCCTCGCGTTAACCGGATGTGACCGTCTGACCATCGCGCCGAATTTGCTGAAGGAGTTGCAGGAAAAGGTTTCGCCAGTGGTTCGCAAACTGATCCCGGCATCGCAATCCTTCCCTCGCCCCTCCCCGATGAGCGAAGCGGAATTTCGTTGGGAGCATAATCAGGATCCGATGGCGGTAGAAAAACTGTCTGAAGGCATCCGCCTGTTCGCCGTTGATCAACGCAAACTGGAAGATCTTCTTGCCGCCAAATTCTAAAACCAGCCACGGAGTGTTTTATGTCCCGAAAAGACCTTGCCAATGCGATTCGCGCGCTCAGTATGGATGCGGTGCAAAAAGCCAATTCTGGTCATCCCGGCGCGCCGATGGGCATGGCCGATATTGCCGAAGTGCTGTGGAACGACTTTCTTAAACATAACCCCACCGATCCGACCTGGTATGACCGCGACCGCTTTATTCTTTCCAACGGTCACGCCTCGATGTTGCTCTACAGTTTGCTACATCTGACTGGTTATGACCTGCCGCTGGAAGAACTGAAAAAATTTTCGTCAGTTGCATTCGAAAACCCCAGGTCACCCGGAGATTGGCTATACGCCAGGTGTTGAAACCACCACCGGTCCACTTGGACAAGGTTTGGCGAACGCGGTTGGACTGGCGATAGCGGAGCGCACGCTAGCAGCGCAGTTTAACCAGCCGGATCATGAGATTGTCGATCACTTCACCTACGTGTTTATGGGCGACGGCTGTCTGATGGAAGGCATCTCTCATGAAGTCTGTTCGCTGGCAGGAACGCTGGGACTCGGCAAGCTGATCGGCTTTTACGATCACAACGGTATTTCGATTGATGGTGAAACCGAAGGCTGGTTTACCGACGATACGGCAAAACGGTTTGAAGCCTACCACTGGCATGTTGTCCACGAGATCGACGGCCACGATCCGCAGGCGGTTAAGGAAGCGATCCTTGAAGCACAAAGCGTGAAAGATAAACCATCGCTGATTATCTGCCGCACGGTGATTGGCTTTGGTTCGCCTAATAAAGCGGGTAAGGAAGAGGCGCATGGCGCTCCGCTGGGCGAAGAAGAAGTAGCGCTGGCACGGCAAAAACTGGGCTGGCATCATCCACCCTTTGAGATCCCCAAAGAGATTTATCACGCCTGGGATGCCCGCGAAAAAGGTGAAAAAGCCCAGCAGAGCTGGAATGAGAAGTTTGCCGCTTATAAAAAGGCCCATCCACAACTGGCTGAAGAGTTTACTCGCCGAATGAGCGGTGGTCTGCCAAAGGACTGGGAGAAAACGACTCAGAAATATATCAATGAGTTGCAGGCGAATCCGGCAAAAATCGCTACCCGTAAAGTGTCGCAAAATACGCTTAACGCCTACGGCCCTATGCTGCCGGAGCTGCTCGGTGGTTCGGCGGATCTGGCCCCAAGTAATCTCACCATCTGGAAAGGGTCTGTGTCGCTGAAGGAAGATCCCGCAGGGAATTATATTCACTACGGGGTACGCGAATTTGGTATGACTGCTATTGCCAACGGCATTGCACACCACGGTGGCTTTGTGCCGTATACCGCAACGTTTCTGATGTTTGTTGAATACGCCCGTAATGCCGCGCGGATGGCAGCACTGATGAAAGCGCGGCAGATTATGGTTTACACCCACGACTCGATTGGCCTGGGAGAAGATGGTCCGACGCACCAGGCTGTTGAGCAACTGGCCAGTCTGCGCTTAACGCCGAATTTCAGCACCTGGCGACCGTGCGATCAGGTGGAAGCAGCGGTGGGCTGGAAGCTGGCGGTTGAGCGCCACAACGGGCCGACGGCGCTGATCCTCTCAAGGCAGAATCTGGCCCAAGTGGAACGTACGCCGGATCAGGTAAAAGAGATTGCTCGTGGTGGTTATGTGTTGAAAGACAGCGGCGGCAAGCCAGATATCATTTTGATTGCCACAGGATCAGAGATGGAAATTACCCTGCAAGCGGCAGAGAAACTGGCGGGAGAAGGTCGCAATGTTCGCGTAGTTTCCCTGCCCTCGACCGATATTTTCGACGCCCAGGATGAGGAATATCGCGAGTCGGTGTTGCCTTCTAACGTTGCGGCCCGCGTGGCGGTAGAAGCGGGTATAGCCGATTACTGGTACAAATATGTTGGTTTGAAAGGGGCGATTGTCGGGATGACGGGTTACGGGGAGTCTGCTCCGGCGGATAAGCTGTTCCCGTTCTTTGGCTTTACCGCCGAGAATATTGTGGCAAAAGCCCATAAGGTGCTGGGCGTGAAAGGTGGCTGATGGTGATTGCCTGGTGCTGATTGCCGGATGCGACGCTGACTGAACTGAACCCCAAAACCTGGACAGTTTCATTTAACCGGCTTTTTGATACTCAGTCCGGTATTCTACCGGGCTGAGTCCCCCAAGACTGATGTTTTATTCTTTTTTGATTCCAGTAAGTTATGTATTCGCTAACGGCATTTTCCAGTTCTTCCACACTCCTGTAGTTCCGGCGATAGTACATTTCTTCTTTCAGGTGACCAAAGAAGTTCTCCATTA
>NZ_PDIG01000031.1:0-140947 GCF_004745185.1 Escherichia sp. E2661 | reverse complement strand
TCACCAGATTTGCGGTAGCCTTTTATCCAGTTTTTAACCATGTTGTGGCTGGGAATGTTAAACCGGGCAGCCACCCGGGGTAGAGACTCAGAATGCCCGAGAGCATAAAGAACTACGCGAAGTTTATCTTCAGGAGAATAGCTACGCTTGTGCCTGCAATCCAGTGCCAGAGGACCGTGAAGAAGAAAAAGATTAATCCAGTGTGAGAGGCTGGTGTGAGAAAGCTGAAATAGCTTTGCCGTAGAAATGATGCCTGCATGACCAGCCAGGTAATGATTTACAGCGGCAAGTTTTACTTCAAATGAATGTTTCATAAACTGCACCTTCAGATGTCAGATTGTGTCCAACATTTGGGGTGCAGTTCAGACGCGTCTTATCCGGCCTACATGTCCCCGCCATTTTGTTTAACGGGTGATCCACAACGTGGGCCAGGCGTCTGGCCCATGCCAGTTATCGCAGGTCGGTTCTGCGGCGTAGCGCACCAGTCGAAAACGCTGGCCGTCAAAACGCCAGCGCGCCTGAATGCCACAATCGCTTAATCCGCGACCTTTCGCTAAGGTCACCAGTTCACGCGTTTTTTCATCAAATGTCGCGTTCATCAACTCCAGTTCATTCGTCTCCTGACCGTTGTTGAACGGCAAACGTAACCGTACCGGGCGCGAGGCCAGTGGCTTTTTACGCGATACAATCCATGCCAAATCAATGGTGTTATAAGCACCTGCCTCACAGCTAATCATCATCAGCGCTTTATCATCGGTCAGTGCTGTAACGCTCACCTCACGCCGCAATGGATCAAGCGAGCAGCGCAGACCATTCATCCGCCAGTTACCGTAATCCAGCAAATCGTTACGTTCTTCGAGTGAGAGTGGCGTCGGCGTTGGGTTAACCACCGCGACCTCTTTCAACGCAGGCGCGGGCGGTACGCTGAGCGGCGGCTCGTCCCCTTTCTTTATCCACGCGGTTTCACTGCCAACGCGCTTTTGCTGGGCATCAATAAACAACAACGCCGCTTTTAAGCCATTCAAAGAAATGGTCTGATCGCCATCGCGTAAGGTGATTGCCTTCCCTTCCTGAATCATCTGCAAAAACGCGGTGATGGTTGCCGTATCATCGGTTACTAATAACCATGGTGAAATCCGCCATTTGTCACCACTTAACGCCAACGGCTCACCATCTAACAGCAGCCGTGGCGCTATTTCCCCTTCCGACACATCCGGTGATTTCAACCCGCCGCGCTCAATACGTAAAACGGCGTCGGTATGCGCCCCGGCGCTGCGGCTCAGGGTCATCACAAGTCCATTATGATCGCCAGTATTGCGCGCCACGCAGAAGTTTTGGTTATTACAGGTGACCTGCCAGTCGGAAAACGCCCGTTGCGCTGGTGCCGCCCACGCCAAAGACGTCGGCAACAAAGCGAAAAAAAAGAGAAGGAAAATGCGATAGCGCATGGACGGTACGACCCCAGAAGTTCAAACAAACAGCACAAGTCGTATCTTCGTTGCGCAGGTAGCACGGCTCAATCGGATTTATCGGATTGAGCCAATAATAAACTACGAAATATTATTGTTATTTTTCAGTCCATTAAATGTGACGTTTGCAAATAGTTAAGCAATAACACCGTCTTACCGTCTCGTATCTCACCGGTTTTGATCATCTCCAGCGCCTGGCTGAACGGCAGCTCGAGCACTTCAATATCTTCATCTTCGACACCGCCACCGGCGTTAGCGCGCTGATTGTCACTGTATTCGGCGATAAAAAAAGTGGATTAGCTCAGTCACACCGCCTGGCGACATATACAGTTCAAATAATTTGCGCACTTCGCCCACTTCATAACCCGTCTCTTCAATCGCCTCTTTGCGAATGCACACTTCCGGTTCGTCGTTATCCAGCAGCCCGGCGCAGGTTTCAATCAGCTGCCCGCTTTCATTGCCATTAACCCAGGTAGCGACACGGAACTGACGAATCAGAACCACGGTCTTTTTCTTTCGCGTTGTACAGGAGGATCGTCGCACCATTACCGCGATCGTACACTTCACGTTTATGGCGGATAACTTCGCCATCTTTGCGGGTAAGATCGTAGGTAATGTTGTGCAGGGTGAAATAGTTATCGGAGAGAATTTTGTCTTTAACGAGGGTGATTTGTTGCGTCATACCGACTCCACAGCGCGAAATGAACAATTATCTTACGCTGTGAAGTCGGGTTTGTCTGCGCAGGCTATCAGTGAGATTTGACTGATTTTACGCCTAGCCAGTCAATGATCCCCTGTGCCGCATGACGTCCTTCTGCCATTGCGGTAACCACCAGATCCGCACCACGCACGGCGTCGCCACCGGCGAAGATTTTCGGATTGGTGGTCTGGTAACGGTACTGGCTTTCAACGTCCGCCACGATGCGGCCCCATTTATCCACCGTTACACCGTGCGACTCCAGCCACGGCATCACGTGCGGGTTGAAGCCAAACGCCATAATCACCGCGTCGGCTGGCATCACAAATTCACTGCCCTCAATCGGTACAGGTCGCCGACGCCCTTGTGCATCCGCTTCGCCAAGACGCGTGCGCAGGAAACGAATCCCGCAGACGTGACCTTGTTCATTCAGCTCAATCGCCACTGGCTGAACATTAAACTCGAAGTTCGCCCCCTCTTCGCGGGCGTTCTTCACCTCTTTTTTCGAACCTGGCATGTTGGCTTCATCACGACGGTAGGCACAGGTGACGTTGCTCGCGCCGTGGCGCAGCGCAGTACGCACACAATCCATCGCGGTATCCCCACCGCCCAGTACTACCACATTCATCCCGGCGGTATTAATAAATGGCTCTTCCGGTAGCTCTTCAAGTCCCATCACCTGTTTAGTGTTGGCGATGAGGAACGGCAGCGCATCATAAACGCCCGGCGCATCTTCATTGGGTAAACCCGCTTTCATGGAACGGTAAGTGCCTACGCCAACGAAGACTGCATCGTATTGTTCCAAAAGCGAATCCAAAGAGACATCTTTACCCACTTCACAATTGAGTTCGAAGTGAATCCCCATCGCGCTGAAGATTTCCCGACGGCGTGCCAGCAGGGATTTATCCAGTTTGAAAGAAGGAATGCCGAAAGTGAGCAAGCCACCGATTTCGGGATGGCGATCGTACACCGTCACCGCCACGCCATTGCGGGTCAGAACATCCGCACAGGCCAGTCCTGCCGGACCCGCACCGATAATCGCCACCCGCTTGTCCACTTTGGTGACATGACTTAAGTCAGGACGCCAGCCTTTCGCCAGCGCCTGATCCGAAATGTAGCGTTCAATATTGCCGATAGTCACCGCACCGTGCTCATCGCGAATAGTACAGGCACCTTCGCACAAGCGGTCTTGCGGGCAAACACGCCCGGTAATTTCCGGCAGGGTGTTGGTCTGGTGAGAAAGCTCGACGGCAGCATCGATGTTTCCGGCTTTCACCAGTTCAATCCACTGCGGAATATGGTTATGCAGCGGGCAGGTCCATTCACAAACGCTGTGCTCGCCGCACTTAAGGCAGCGCGAGGCTTCCCGTTGTGCCTGGTCGGCACGAAACGGCAGATAAATTTCATCAAAACCAGTTTTGCGCGCTTCAATCGCCAGTTTATCCGGCTCACCACGCGCGGGCGTTGCCTGCATTTGCTCGACTTTACTCATTACCGGCATTTCTTGTGCCGCGGTACTGGCATGCCACGGTTGATGTTCCTGCCGCGCGGTGCGCAGGCGGCGGGATTTCGCCATGCCGGAGAGTGCAGCGTCAGTGACCAGTTGCAGCGCGTCCGCCGGGCAATTCTCTACACAGGCAGGACCGTTTTCGCGCCCTGAACACAGGTCGCATTTATGCGCGGTGGCTTTAACTTTGCCCGCCGCGACGGGCGTCAGGACGATTTGCATCGTACCAAATGGACAGGCCACCACGCAGGATTTACAGCCAATACATTTTTGCTGATTGACCTGAATGCTGTCATCAACGTGGCTGATCGCGCCATTAGGGCAGCTACGGGCACAGGGCGCATCTTCACAATGGTGACAGGTCACTGCGCTACGTTGCTGCTGATGTTTAATAACCGTAATTCGGGGGTGAAAATGGTGCTGACTCAACACGTGTTGCTCATCATTGTGAGCCATCACACAGGCCACTTCACAAGCATGGCACCCCAGGCATTGCTGACTGTTGGCCATAATAAAACGATTCATAACGACCTTCTTTTTTGGTTGTAAAAACCTTATTCTTTATATGAGTGTTGTTATTACCCGACTTACAGGGGAATCGGCAATGTTCATGTGCCCAGAAAAAGTAACTATTTCGCTATAAACTGTGGCAGATCAAATAATCCCATTGCTTACCAAATTGAGTTTCAGCGAGCTGTAACATTCATTATTTTATGTGGAGAAGACGCGTGTGATTGTTAAACGACCCGTCTCGGCCAGTCTGGCCCGGGCCTTTTTTTTTTTTTTACATTGTGCTGCTGTCGATTCTTTCCACGGGTATCGCTCTGCTAACTCTGGCGAGCAGTTTGCGCGACGCTGAGGCTATCAATATTGCCGGATCGCTGCGTATGCAGAGTTATCGTCTGGGTTACGATCTGCAAAGCGGAAGTCCACAGCTTAACGCACACCGCCAACTGTTCCAGCAGGCACTGCATTCACCGGTATTAACCAATCTCAACGTCTGGTATGTGCCAGAGGCAGTAAAAGCCCGCTATGCGCATCTGAATGCCAACTGGCTGGAGATGAATAATCGGCTCATCAAGGGTGATTTGCCGTGGTATCAGGCCAATATTAATAATTATGTCAATCAGATAGACCTGTTCGTGCTGGCTTTGCAACACTACGCTGAACGCAAAATGCTGCTGGTAGTGGCGATTTCACTGGCTGGCGGCATCGGTATTTTCACGCTGGTCTTTTTTACTTTGCGCCGCATACGCCATCAGGTGGTAGCCCCGCTGAATCAACTGGTTACCGCCAGTCAGCGTATTGAACACGGGCAGTTCGACTCGCCGCCGCTGGATACCAGTCTACCCAATGAACTGGGCCTGCTTGCAAAAACCTTTAACCAGATGTCGAGCGAGCTGCATAAGTTGTACCGCTCGCTGGAAGCGTCAGTAGAAGAAAAAAACTCGCGATCTCCACGAGGCCAAGCGTCGCCTGGAGGTGTTGTATCAGTGTTCGCAGGCACTGAACACCAGCCAGATTGATGTGCATTGTTTCCGCCATATTTTGCAGATTGTTCGCGACAATGAAGCGGCTGAATATCTGGAGCTGAACGTTGGGGATAACTGGCGGATTAGCGAAGGGAAGCCAAACCCTGAGCTGCCAATGCAGATTTTACCGGTCACCATGCAAGAGACGGTTTACGGCGAGCTGCACTGGCAAAATAGCCACGTGTCATCATCAGAACCACTACTTAACAGCGTTTCATCGATGCTGGGACGCGGTTTGTACTTTAATCAGGCGCAGAAGCATTTTCAGCAGTTACTGTTGATGGAAGAACGTGCGACCATCGCCCGCGAACTGCACGACTCGCTGGCCCAAGTGCTTTCTTATTTACGTATCCAGTTGACGTTACTGAAGCGTTCGATACCCGAAGATAACGCCACTGCACAAAGTATCATGGCCGATTTCTCCCAGGCGCTGAATGATGCTTATCGGCAGTTACGCGAGCTGTTAACCACTTTCCGACTGACGCTACAGCAGGCGGATCTCCCCTCTGCACTGCGTGAAATGCTGGATACATTACAAAACCAAACCAGCGCCAAACTGACCCTCGACTGCCGTCTGCCAACCCTGGCGCTGGATGCGCAGATGCAGGTGCATTTGTTGCAAATTATTCGCGAAGCGGTGCTGAACGCCATGAAGCACGCCAACGCCAGCGAAATTGCCGTTAGCTGCGTCACCGCGCCGGATGGCAATCACACAGTTTATATTCGCGACAACGGTATTGGCATCGGTGAACCAGAGGAACCCGAAGGCCATTATGGTCTGAATATCATGCGCGAGCGCGCGGAAAGATTGGGGGGGACGCTGACTTTTTCGCAACCTTCCGGCGGCGGCACGTTAGTGAGTATTAGCTTTCGCTCTGCGGAAGGTGAGGAAAGCCAGCAGATATGATGCTGCCTACTATTCATTAAATACTGGCATTTTAGGTTCAGTATAAAAGGGCATGATAATTTACATTATCTCCTTTTTTTCTCCACGATTGGCTCGTACCTTGCCGCTACAGTGAAGCAAGGCATGCCCATAACGATACGCAGAACTACGAGGTCCTCTTTTAATGGCGAATTTCTTTATTGATCGCCCCATTTTTGCCTGGGTGCTGGCAATTCTGTTGTGTCTGACAGGAACCCTGGCCATTTTCTCATTGCCCGTTGAACAGTACCCGGATCTCGCGCCCCCCAACGTGCGAGTGACCGCTAACTATCCTGGCGCATCGGCCCAGACGCTGGAAAACACCGTGACCCAGGTTATCGAGCAGAATATGACAGGCCTCGATAACCTGATGTATATGTCATCACAAAGCAGCGGTACTGGACAGGCGTCAGTAACGCTCAGTTTTAAAGCTGGTACAGATCCGGACGAAGCAGTGCAACAGGTGCAGAACCAGTTGCAGTCGGCCATGCGTAAACTACCGCAGGCGGTGCAAAATCAGGGCGTGACGGTGCGTAAAACCGGCGATACCAACATTCTGACTATTGCCTTCGTCTCAACCGATGGTTCGATGGATAAACAGGATATTGCCGATTACGTTGCCAGTAATATTCAGGACCCGTTAAGCCGCGTGAACGGCGTTGGTGATATCGACGCTTACGGTTCGCAATATTCGATGCGTATCTGGCTGGATCCGGCAAAACTGAACAGTTTCCAGATGACCGCCAAAGATGTCACTGACGCCATTGAGTCGCAGAACGCACAGATTGCGGTTGGACAGCTTGGCGGTACGCCGTCGGTCGATAACCAGGCACTCAACGCCACCATTAACGCCCAATCACTGTTGCAAACGCCAGAACAGTTCCGTGATATCACTCTGCGAGTGAATCAGGACGGTTCGGAAGTGAAACTGGGTGATGTCGCCACTGTCGAAATGGGAGCGGAGAAATACGATTATCTTAGCCGTTTCAACGGTAAACCAGCCTCGGGGCTGGGGGTAAAACTGGCCTCCGGTGCAAACGAAATGGCAACGGCAGAACTGGTAATCAACCGTCTGGATGAACTGGCGCAGTATTTCCCGCCCGGACTGGAGTACAAGGTGGCGTATGAAACCACCTCGTTTGTTAAGGCCTCCATTGAAGACGTAGTGAAAACTCTGTTAGAAGCTATCGCGCTGGTTTTCCTCGTCATGTATCTGTTCCTGCAAAACTTCCGCGCTACACTGATTCCAACTATCGCTGTGCCGGTAGTGTTGATGGGAACCTTCTCGGTGCTTTATGCCTTCGGCTATAGCGTCAACACCTTAACCATGTTCGCGATGGTGCTGGCTATAGGCCTGTTGGTGGATGACGCCATCGTGGTGGTGGAAAACGTCGAACGTATTATGAGTGAGGAAGGACTCACTCCTCGCGAAGCCACACGTAAATCGATGGGGCAAATCCAGGGCGCACTGGTCGGGATTGCAATGGTGCTTTCTGCCGTATTTGTGCCAATGGCCTTCTTTGGCGGCACCACCGGGGCTATCTATCGCCAGTTCTCTATAACCATTGTTGCGGCAATGGTGCTGTCGGTTCTGGTGGCGATGATCCTGACTCCAGCATTGTGCGCCACGCTACTTAAGCCACTGAAAAAAGGTGAGCATCACGGGCAGAAAGGCTTTTTTGCCTGGTTTAACCAGATGTTCAACCGCAACGCCGAACGCTACGAAAAAGGGGTAGCGAAAATTCTCCACCGCAGCCTGCGCTGGATTTTGATTTACGTCCTGCTGTTAGGCGGTATGGTGTTCCTGTTTCTGCGTCTGCCGACGTCGTTTCTGCCTCTGGAAGACCGTGGCATGTTTACCACCTCGGTACAGTTACCCAGCGGTTCGACTCAGCAACAGACCCTGAAAGTGGTGGAACAGATCGAGAAGTATTACTTCACCCATGAGAAAGACAACATCATGTCGGTGTTTGCCACTGTCGGTTCTGGCCCAGGAGGGAACGGGCAAAACGTGGCACGAATGTTTGTCCGCCTGAAAGACTGGAGCGAACGCGACAGTAAAACAGGCACCTCGTTTGCCATTATCGAACGTGCAACAAAAGAATTTAATAAAATCAAAGAAGCTCGCGTTATCGCCAGTAGCCCGCCTGCTATCAGCGGTCTTGGCAGTTCCGCTGGATTTGATATGGAGTTGCAAGACCACGCCGGGGCTGGTCACGATGCGCTGATGGCCGCGCGTAATCAACTGCTGGCGCTCGCGGCGGAAAACCCAGAACTTACCCGTGTGCGCCATAACGGTCTGGACGACAGCCCGCAATTGCAGATTGATATCGACCAGCGCAAAGCGCAGGCGCTGGGCGTTGCCATTGACGATATTAACGACACGCTGCAAACCGCGTGGGGCTCGAGCTATGTGAATGACTTTATGGATCGCGGTCGCGTGAAGAAAGTCTATGTGCAGGCTGCCGCGCCGTATCGCATGCTGCCAGATGACATTAACCTGTGGTATGTGCGTAACAAAGACGGCGGCATGGTGCCTTTCTCCGCCTTCGCGACCTCTCGCTGGGAAACAGGCTCGCCGCGTCTGGAACGCTATAACGGCTATTCTGCGGTAGAGATTGTCGGGGAAGCCGCCCCGGGCGTCAGTACGGGTACCGCGATGGATATTATGGAATCGTTGGTGAAGCAGTTGCCGAACGGCTTTGGACTGGAGTGGACAGCGATGTCGTACCAGGAACGACTTTCCGGTGCGCAAGCTCCGGCGCTGTATGCCATTTCATTGCTGGTGGTATTCCTGTGTCTGGCTGCACTTTATGAAAGTTGGTCAGTACCGTTCTCGGTAATGCTGGTTGTACCGCTGGGGGTTATCGGCGCACTGCTGGCAACCTGGATGCGTGGGCTGGAAAACGATGTGTACTTTCAGGTTGGCCTGCTAACAGTCATTGGTTTGTCGGCGAAAAATGCCATCCTGATTGTTGAGTTTGCCAACGAAATGAATCAAAAAGGCCACGACCTGTTTGAAGCTACGCTCTACGCCTGCCGTCAGCGTTTACGTCCGATTCTGATGACATCGCTGGCGTTTATCTTCGGCGTATTGCCGATGGCGATCAGCAGTGGTGCCGGTTCCGGTGGTCAACACGCAGTCGGTACTGGCGTAATGGGCGGGATGATTTCTGCCACCATTCTGGCGATTTACTTCGTGCCGCTATTCTTTGTGCTGGTGCGTCGTCGCTTCCCACTGAAGCCTCGACCAGAATAAGCAATAAAAAAGGCGACATACGTATGTGTCGCCTTTTTTCAACTCTCTGATAAAGAACCTGACGTCAGGTTCTTTCATTTCCTGTTCTGGAAATTACTTACGAAGCATAACTTCGATAAAGTCTTTCCAGTTCCCCAGTTCACGTTCAATCATAACAACCTCTCTTATAATTATGGGTATTCTACGGAAACAATATACCGTGGTGAAGCTAATTTATTCGATTGCTGTGATTACTACCTCCGGGGCAAAGCCTACGTTAATACTATGGCCCTGTGACAGGGATTTTTATGTGATGAACAGCAACATTTCGACATATTCATACGGATTCTAATACTGAATTAATTCTGTTTAAAATACAAAAATATACCAAGAGGAACATTCTTAATAATGGCATTAAAATTGTTCACAACCATTTAATAATTGTTAAGTTAAATACCTTAATAATGTTATATTGCCTGATAATCATTTACGGGAAATATGTATCAACCGCCAAATGATTAGTTATTCTTAATAATCGCAAAAGGATTCATTATGGTTACCCTTTACGGTATCAAAAATTGTGACACCATTAAAAAAGCACGCCGTTGGCTGGAAACCAATAACATCGACTTTCGCTTTCACGATTACCGTGTTGATGGCCTGAACAGTGAATTGTTGAACTCTTTTATCAATGAATTAGGCTGGCAAGCGTTACTTAACACCCGTGGCACCACCTGGCGCAAGCTGGACGAAGCCACCCGCAACAATATCACCGATGCGGCCTCCGCTATGGCATTAATGACTGAAATGCCTGCAATCATCAAACGCCCATTGCTCTGTGCGCCAGGGAAGCCTATGCTGCTGGGTTTCAGTGAATCCAGTTATCAGCAATTTTTCCATGAGGTGTAGTCTATGTCGTGTCCGGTTATTGAGCTGTCACAGCAGCTTATTCGCCGCCCATCCTTAAGTCCTGATGATGCAGGATGTCAGGCAATCATGATCGACCGTCTGCAGGCAATCGGTTTTACCATTGAACGCATGGATTTTGCGGATACGCAGAATTTTTGGGCGTGGCGTGGGCAAGGAGAAACCCTGGCCTTTGCCGGACATACTGACGTAGTCCCCCCTGGAGATGCCGACCGTTGGATCAACCCACCATTTGAGCCAACCATTCGCGATGGCATGTTGTTCGGGCGCGGCGCGGCTGATATGAAAGGCTCGCTGGCGGCAATGGTAGTGGCAGCAGAACGTTTTGTCGCGCAACATCCCAACCATAAAGGCCGACTGGCGTTTCTGATCACCTCAGACGAAGAAGCCAGCGCCCACAATGGCACGGTCAAAGTAGTCGAAGCTTTAATGGCGCGTAATGAACGGCTGGATTACTGCCTGGTCGGTGAGCCGTCGAGTATCGAAGTGGTTGGCGATGTAGTGAAAAATGGCCGTCGTGGATCGTTAACCTGCAACCTTACCATTCATGGCGTGCAAGGGCATGTGGCCTACCCGCATCTGGCTGATAATCCAGTACATCGCGCAGCACCTTTCCTTAATGAATTAGTGGCTATTGAGTGGGATCAGGGCAATGAATTCTTCCCGGCGACCAGTATGCAGATTGCCAATATTCAGGCGGGAACCGGCAGTAACAATGTTATTCCGGGTGAACTGTTTGTGCAGTTTAACTTCCGCTTCAGCACCGAACTGACTGATGAGATGATCAAAGCACAGGTGCTTGCCTTGCTGGAGAAATATCAACTGCGTTATACGGTGGATTGGTGGCTTTCCGGGCAGCCATTTTTGACCGCGCGCGGTAAACTGGTGGATGCAGTCGTTAACGCGGTTGAGCACTATAATGAAATTAAACCGCAGCTACTGACCACAGGCGGAACGTCCGACGGGCGCTTTATTGCTCGCATGGGGGCGCAGGTGGTGGAACTCGGGCCGGTCAATGCTACCATTCATAAAATTAATGAATGTGTGAATGCTGCCGACCTGCAGCTACTTGCCCGTATGTATCAACGTATCATGGAACAGCTCGTCGCCTGATGAGTCGTTCTGTAAGAGGAAATAAGCATGGACTGGCTGGCTAAATATTGGTGGATTCTGGTGATTGTCTTTTTGGTGGGCGTCCTGCTGAACGTGATTAAAGATCTCAAGCGCGTCGACCATAAGAAATTTCTCGCCAACAAGCCGGAGCTTCCCCCGCATCGTGATTTCAACGATAAGTGGGACGATGACGACGACTGGCCGAAAAAGGATCAACCGAAGAAGTAAGCTGAGGGGCCGGATAAGGCGTTAACGCCGCATCCGGCAACGGTGAACAATGCCTGATGCGACGCTCACGCGTCTTATCAGGCCTACGCAGCTGTTATTACATCATTTCAATTACATCATCATCGCCCGGCTTACCGCCGCTTAGCGCTTCGTCGAAATAATGTTTTGGAATGGTATAACGCAAGTGATCCAGGGCAAATTGCATACTGCGATTGTCGATCGCATGCCCCAAATCTTCCACGATATCCAGCGTCACATCACCACCGGCACTGATTAACGCTTCCTGCGCCGCAACCGCATGCGCCAAATCGATAACCGGATCTTCACCACCATGAATCAAGTGAATTGTCGTGGCTGTAGACGCGGTTTCCGGCAGACTGGCATAGCGTCCGTTAAAAGCAATGACGCGTGAGGCAAGGCCAGGCTCGGCTTTAATACTCTCCAGCGCCATAATCGCGCCTTGTGAGAAACCGATTAGCGCCGTGGCGTTAGCCCCTACTCCGCTCTGTTTCTGCCAGTAGCGCACCGTCTCAATAAACGTCGGCATGATGGCATCCACACGCGCCTGGCGATTATCTTCCGTAATCCCCTGCACCGAAAACCACTGGCGCCCCGCCGGATTACCGCTCGGCTCCGCGCCACCGACACTCACCACCAGCGCATCCGGGAACAGCGGTGCAAACCAACTGCCGATCTCCCCCATCGCTACCGGGTTATCGCCGACACCGTGAAAAAGCAGCAACAACTGTTGCGCAGGTTTATCCGGGCTTTGAACAACAAAATGGTCATGTTTCATGTCGAACTCCTTAACTAATGTCATTAATTTTACGCCGCTGACTCACAATGACCACGGGAGAAAATTGAAGGAGTCAGTGAAAAAATTGCCATTGCGTTATGCGATCGCGCAGGCGTTCAGTGAGGGCAACATCAAGTGCGAATAGCGCCAGTGCCGCCTCTTCACGCTGACGAGCCAACAACGCCTTACGCCCCGAAAGTTTAAGTGTGGTACATAACTGCGCGTCGCTAACGTTTTTCTCCAGGCGCCCACGCAGCGCTGGTAATGTCAGTTCGCTGATTTGCAGCAGACGCATTAAACAGCCTAATGACGTTAAAAGCGGACGATGAGCGAAAGCAAAACCAGCCAGTTCCAGCCAGTCGCCGTCAGTAACCACGATATCGTTAAGCGGATCGACTGGAATAGTTTCGCCATTCCACTGCGCGATAATTTGCGCATCGCGGCGTAAACGAAAATGCTCACGTTCTGCCAGTTGTTTACCCGCTTCGCTAATCGGTAACAACGCCATCGCCGTATAGCAACCGCTGCTGGCTTCGCGATGATTACCCATTCGCACCAGCACAAAACCGCAGCGTTGCCAGAAACGCCATAATTCCTCGGTGTAGCCAAAGCTTACCGAAAGGTAGTCGAGGCCAGGCGTATATTGCAAAGCGCTGGCAATGAGCTGTTGCCCAACGCCTTCGCGCTGACGCGCCGGATGGACTGCAATCCGGCTGACCCGCCGTCCGCGCAATGTCGCCGCCTGTGGATTGCTGCCGTGCGCCGCCAGCGACTGGGCCACCAGATTACCCCGCGGGCGACGAAAACCCGCCCATACCGCCTGACTGAGTTCTTGAGATAATCCGCCCTCATCCACCAGCCACAGCGCCCCGGCAATCTCGTTGTCGCCAGCCGCCTGTAAAAAATGTTGCCCTGGTGCATCCATCATCCGGCGTAAATCCAGCGGCGAGGTCCGGTAGTGCGCACCAGACAATAGCTGATATACCTTTAACGGCGTTTCTGGTTCGCTTCGCCATAACGTCTGTTCAAAAGCAGAAATGACAATGTCACCTTGTGGTTCGTGAGTGAAGTTTTCGTCGTCAAAAACCAGTGCCTCACTGACTATTTTTTCCAGCGGGCATCCCTGCGCCCAGCGGATCGGCTGTTGCAGTTCAAAACGGTGTAAATGCGGAAAGCGAGCGCAAAATTTCAGCAAAAAACCACGCCCGGTGCCTTCATAGCCCTGTACCGTTGTAGTTAACAAAGTGCGTGAGAAACGCGATACCAGCTGATGCAACAGTGGCGCAGGAATGGCTGCAGCTTCGTCAACCACCAGCCAGTCGGCTTTTTCATCACTGGCTAATAAGGCATCTGGCGCCACAAAGCGATACTTCTCGCCCGCAAACCGCGCCAGCACATCCGTTGCAGCCTTCGCAGGTGCTGTAACAATCGCTCTGCCAGAGATACGGGAAATGAGTTGCCCCGCCAGCGCCGACTTACCGCGCCCGCGCGCAGCAGTTATCGCAGCCACGCCCGGTGGCATGGTCAGCAGTTGCTGTAATATGTGCTGTTGTTCTGGTTGCGGCTCGCCTGTAGCAGGACGCCAGTCTGAATAAGGAGCAAAATGCGCCAACTTGAACGGCTGATTTTGTCGCCAGAGGATAGCGTTGTTATCCGCCGCAAGTACGCGTTTGAGATGTTGGACAAAATGCGGAGTCGCAATAGGACCAGGGCAATCACTCCAGCGCAGCGAATCGACATCAGGATGGTTTTCCCATTCTTCCCACGCGGGGAGCAACAACACCAGCCAGCTTCCGGCTTTCAACGTTCCGCTAAGTGCCGCAAAGGCAGCGGCATCAAAGCCCTGGCGGGCGTCGAATACCGCATGCTGAAACTCGCGCCCAAGTAAAGTTTGTAGCGCTGATGGCGTACAGTGGTTTTCAGAAGCTGGCTGCGGCGAAACCCACAGCCAGTCGCCCGATAATGCGTCACGCAACTTAAGCGCATACTCACCGCACCAGCTTTCTTCGCCGCTCAACACTAACAAGCGGCGAATCCCTTCACGTTTCATTTGCGCTGTTAATGTGTGAAGCGCAGTCAGTTCAGCCATCCCTGCCCCGGAAGTTAAATGCTTTTACCAAAAGTATTGCATTGTGCCGGATCACCGCTGTCGAAACCACGTTTAAACCAGCTGTAGCGTTGCTGAGAAGTGCCATGAGTGAAACTGTCTGGCACCACCTGTCCCTGACTTTGCTGTTGTAAACGGTCATCGCCGATGGCCTGCGCCGCGTTCAGCGCCTCTTCCAGATCGCCGGTTTCCAGAACGCCTTGCTGCTGCATGCTATGCCCCCAGACACCGGCAAAGCAGTCGGCCTGGAGTTCCATACGCACAGATAAGCGGTTGGCTTCCGCTTGCGTCGCGTTTTGTTGCAGTTGACGGACTTTCGGCTCGATACCTAACAGTTTCTGCACGTGATGACCGACTTCATGGGCGATAACGTACCCTTGAGCAAAATCACCATCCGCGCCCAGTTTGTCTTTCATGTCATCATAGAAGGAGAGATCGATATAGACTGTGCCATCCGCCGGGCAATAAAACGGTCCCATAATGGACTGCCCCGCCCCGCAACCGGTGCGAGTCATTCCACGGTACATGACCAGCTTCGGTTGCTGGTAGGTCTTACCCATCTTCTCGAATTGCTGTCCCCAGGTGTCTTCCGTGGTTGCCAGAATCACCGAAGTGAATTTTGCCGCTTCGTCTTCATTTGGGCTAATTGAACGCGTTGATTGCTGTTGGGAAACGGGCTGCCCGGTCATCAATCCAGTTAAATCAACACCATAGTAGCCAGCGACCAACACAACCACCAGTAAAATTAACCCACCTTTACCGGTTGGTAGGCGAAAACCGGGACCGCCCATTGACGGACCACCGGAACTGTTTCGCCTGTCTTCAACATTGTCACTTTCACGACGCCCTTGCCAGCGCATAGATACCTCAACAATATATTCATTATAGGAATGATCGTAGGTGGTTCAGGGGAAGATTACCACAGGAAAACGGGAGGAAATGATGGAGGAATGAGCGTTCAATGCACATCTTACGAGAGCGGTTGTCTTGCCGTGCCAGCAGCACGGCAAGACGATGAACAGAAAAATCAGTCCAGCTGTACACCCAGGCGGCGGGCGACGGCTTCATAGGCTTCGATCAGGCCACCGAGGCTCTGGCGGAAACGGTCTTTGTCCATTTTCTCCAGCGTTTCTTTGTCCCACAGGCGGCTACCGTCCGGGGAGAACTCATCACCCAGTACCACTTCGCCTTTGTACAGACCAAACTCCAGCTTGAAATCGACCAGAATCAGACCGGCATCGTCGAACAGTTTTTTCAGCACGTCGTTCGCTTTGTAGGTCAGCTCTTTCATGCGCGCCAGGTTCTCTTTGCTTACCCAGCCAAAGGTTTCGCAGTAAGATTCGTTGACCATCGGATCGTGCATGGCGTCGTTTTTCAGGAACAAATCGAACAGCGGCGGGTTCAGCTCAATACCTTCTTCGATTCCAAGACGTTTCACCAGAGAGCCAGCAGCACGGTTACGTACGACACACTCAACCGGCACCATATCCAGTTTTTTCACCAGACATTCGGTATCAGAGAGCAGACGCTCCATTTGAGTCGGGATACCCGCTTCAGCCAGTTTGCTCATAATGAAGTAGTTGAACTTGTTGTTCACCATACCTTTGCGATCAAACTGCTCAATGCGCGCGCCATCCCCTGCTGACGTATCATTGCGGAATTCGAGCACCAACAGGTCCGGGTTTTCCGTGCTGTATACGGTTTTCGCTTTACCACGATACAACTCAGCTTGCTTTTGCATCTTTATCACTCCTGGGTGTGAATTAACGTTTTATAATCTTTTGCTGTCTGGTGTGCCTGTCGTTTTGTCGGCTGTACCGTGAATACCTTAACCGACCTACGCCGACAAACAAATTTCGTGCGAATTAACGCTAAAATCGCGTTTTTCTGCTGACGCACACGTTTGCGTATCATATCAGAAAAAAGGGCCGGATGACTCCAGCCCTGTATTTTTACTTGCTAAACGCAGCCTGGAAGACTGATACCAGTGCGTCGTTTTGGCTTTGGGTCAGCGTATGACCTTTTGGATCAATAAACTGTAAGCTGCTGCGGTTATCTAAATCACCGACCTGCAGTTTGTAGTCGCCGGATGCCAGTTGAGGATCACGGGCGCCCAGTTCCTGCCAGTCGCTGTCAGACAGTGGCTTGTAAGTTACGGCCATGCTGCCCTGTGAACGAGTGCTGTCGGTCACTTTCATGCCCACTTTTTCCAGCGCAGCAGGCAGACGTTGCCATACTACGTTGAACGGACCACGCACGACCAGCATCGGTAAACCAGTGTCGTCAGCGCCGCTTTGTACATCCATTGTTGTGGAAGCACGGTTTTGCGCCGCATTAGCCGCGTCAGTGACGGATTTATCCAGACCAGCGGAAATGACGTTCATCATCTCAGCGCTGTAACGCTGCATAGACGCCGCATCTGCAACCGGTTTGCCAGCCTGCTCCAGGTTCAGCAATTTCACCGTTACCGCCTGCTGATAACCCTGCGGTTTAACAGAGATTTGATAACGACCACGATACTGCTCGTCTTCGTCCAGACGGTTCCATTGTACCCAATCGGTGGTCAGCGTCTGACCGGCATCATCGCGTTGGGTAATGGTATAGTTTTTCGCCTGCAGCACGCTAACGACCTGCGGCCACAGAGTATTGCCACGACCATTTTCCACCAGCAACGAAGCGGTATCGCCCGTGAACTGGGTACGCGCGCCTGAAACCAGCGCCAGCGGCTGGGCTGGTGGACGAATATCTAACGCTTTGCCAACTGCGCCACTACCGTTAGTTACCGGAATCGCATAGTCGCCGGAGGTCACCGGCAAAATCATTCCTGCCGGGGCGTGAAGTTCTGCAAGCGGTGCCGCTTCCAGGTAGGCTTCATCGCCGCTCACCTGACGCTTATAACGTGAGTCCGAACTACAGGCTGCGAGTAAAAGAACAAGCGAAACACCCGCAACCTTCGCCAGGCGCGACTTTTGTACAGAGTAAGCCATCAAATCTCCCTAAACTTTACAGCAAACCGGCATGCTTAAGCGCCGCTCTGACCGTCTCACGACCACTGTCGGTGATTGGCGTCATTGGCAGGCGCAGCGTATCGGTCGCCACAAGACCCAGTTCCTTACATGCCCATTTCACAGGGATTGGATTGGGTTCGACAAATAGTTTGTTGTGTAATGGCATCAGACGCTGATTAATAACGCGTGCCTCGGCAAAATGCCCTTCTGCCGCCAGTTTGCACATCTGGGCCATATCTCGCGCTGCGACGTTAGCCGTAACGGAAATTACGCCATGACCGCCTAACTGCATGAAGTCCAGCGCGCTCGCATCATCGCCGCTCAGCAGAACAAAATCGTCTGAAACCAGCTCTTTGATCTGGTTTACCCGCGTTAAGTTCCCTGTTGCTTCTTTGATTCCGACAATATTTTTTACTTTCGCCAGACGGCCCACCGTTTCTGGTAGCAGATCGCAACCAGTACGGGACGGCACATTATACAGAATTTGCGGCAGGTCAGTATGCTCAGCGATGGCTTTGAAATGCTGATACAGACCTTCTTGCGATGGGCGGTTGTAATAAGGGGTTACCGTCAGGCAGCCAACAATACCGCTGTCGTTGAAGCGCTGCGTCAGGTTAATGGCTTCTGTGGTGGCGTTAGCACCGGTCCCGGCAATCACCGGAATGCGCCCATCAGCCAGCTCCAGCGTCATCATCACGACATCGACATGCTCGTCATGGTTCAGAGTGGCGGACTCACCAGTAGTACCAACAGAAACGATCGCCGAAGTACCGCTGGCGACATGATAATCAATCAGTTTTTTTAAGCTAGCCCGACAGACATTACCTTTTTCATCCATCGGAGTAACAATCGCGACAATACTTCCCGTGAACATGGGCCATCCTCTGTGCAAACAAGTGTCTCAATGGTACGTTTGGTATGGCATTAAAAGCAAGCAAACAGAACCGTTCTGATTGTTGTATGCATGTTTTTTTATGCTTTCCTTAGGAACATCTCACCCCCTTAAAGGAATAACCAGTTTGACACTGTCATCGCAACATTATCTGGTGATCACTGCGCTGGGTGCCGATCGCCCAGGAATTGTGAATACCATCACCCGTCATGTCAGTAGTTGCGGCTGTAATATCGAAGACAGTCGCCTGGCGATGTTGGGAGAAGAGTTCACGTTTATCATGCTGCTTTCCGGTTCATGGAACGCCATCACCTTGATTGAATCAACGTTACCGTTGAAAGGCGCCGAGCTGGATCTTTTAATCGTGATGAAACGAACGACCGCTCGCCCACGTCCACCGATGCCCGCATCTGTCTGGGTTCAGGTCGATGTGGCGGACTCCCCGCATTTAATTGAGCGCTTCACAGCACTTTTCGACGCGCACCATATGAACATTGCAGAACTGGTCTCACGCACGCAACCTGCTGAAAATGAAAGGGCTGCGCAGCTACATATTCAGATCACCGCCCACAGCCCGGCGTCTGCAGACTCAGCAAATATTGAGCAAGCGTTCAAAGCACTATGTACAGAACTCAATGCGCAAGGCAGTATTAACGTCGTCAACTATTCCCAACATGATGAACAGGATGGAGTTAATTAATGAATCCACTGAAAGCCGGTGACATCGCACCGAAATTTAGCTTGCCGGACCAAGACGGAGAACAAGTTAATTTGACCGACTTCCAGGGACAGCGTGTTCTGGTTTATTTCTACCCGAAAGCCATGACCCCCGGCTGTACCGTACAGGCCTGCGGCTTACGCGATAACATGGAAGAGTTAAAAAAAGCGGGCGTTGATGTGCTCGGTATCAGCACCGATAAACCTGAAAAACTCTCCCGTTTCGCAGATAAAGAACTGCTTAACTTTACGCTTCTGTCCGATGAAGACCACGAGGTATGCGAACAGTTCGGCGTCTGGGGCGAGAAGTCTTTCATGGGCAAAACCTACGATGGTATTCACCGTATCAGCTTCCTGATCGATGCCAACGGCAAAATCGAACACGTATTTGACGATTTCAAAACCAGCAATCACCACGACGTAGTGCTTAACTGGCTAAAAGAACACGCCTGATTACTTTGCTCCATTCCGTGCTGGCTGCGCTTGCGGCCAGCACATTTCACATCCGGTGAAGTAAATCACGCCCTGCGACACTCGTTTCAAAGCCCTTTTCGCTGAAGATTACTCTTGCGGGATTTGACCATCCGGCCAGGCATGGATTACTGCTTTGATTAGCGTTGCCAGTGGGATAGCGAAGAATACGCCCCAGAATCCCCACAGCCCGCCGAAAATCACCACCGATAAAATAATCACCAACGGATGCAGGTTCACGGCTTCAGAGAACAACACCGGTACGAGTAAGTTACCGTCCAGCGCCTGGATAATCAGATACACCGCGAAGCAGCTCCAGAACTCGGTGCCAGCGCCAAACTGGAATAGCGCCACGCCGACCACCGGAATGGTCACCACGAATGCGCCAATGTACGGAATAAGCACCGAGAAACCGACCAGCACCGCCAGCAGCAGCGAATAGTTCAGCCCGAAGAGTAAGAATCCCAGCCATGTGGCGATCCCCACCACGATCATCTCCAGTACCTTGCCACGGATGTAGTTGGTGATTTGCTGGTTCATCTCCTTCCACACCTGCCCTGCCAGTCCACGGTTGCGCGGCAGCACCCGGCGAACGGCGTTCAGCATCTGCTCTTTGTCTTTCAGCAGGAAGAAGACCATCAATGGCACCAGCACCAGATAGACGGCAATGGTCAGCAAACCGACCAACGAGGCGAGGGAGATTTTCACCACTGAATCGCCCATGGTAAGCATCCGGCTACGCATATTGTCAGCCATCGCATCAATAATGCCCGCGTCCATCAACGCCGGATAGCGGCGCGGCAACGTGGCGGCAAAATCAGAAAGCTTATTGAGCATACCCGGCATATCGCGGATTAAATAAATGCCCTGTTGCCAGGCGATAGGCATGACCACAAATGCCATCAGTAGCAGGATGCCAACAAACAGGACCAACACAATCGACGTCGCCCAACGGCGGGAACAGCCAATAGATTGCAGGCGCACAGTGGGCCATTCCAGCAAATAGGCCAGCACAATAGCCACCAGCAACGGCGCGAGTAATCCACTAAAGAAAAAGATAATGCCAAAACCGGCAACTAAAATAACCAGCAAGGCAATCGCTTCCGGGTCGCTAAAACGGCGGCGATACCATTGCATCAACATTTCGAGCATAAAGACCTTCCCTGAACCTCAAGAGGGGGATTGCGATCCGCAATTGTATCGAAATGTCACAAAAAAGACTTCGCTTTTTATGACGGATTAAGGAAACTGAAAAGCCATTTGAGTGAGCTAATCTTCGTCGTTACACTCAAAGGCGGCGCGGTGGGAACGATATTTCACAGTATCGGTCAAATGACTATCTCCAGAAATACAGGACAGAGGTTATGTTCAGGCAGTTGAAAAAAAACCTGGTTGCTACCCTCATTGCTGCTGTGACCCTCGGTCAGGTAGCCCCGGCGTTTGCCGATAGCGCAGACACCTTGCCGGATATGGGAACCTCCGCAGGAAGCACACTTTCCATTGGTCAGGAAATGCAGATGGGCGACTATTATGTTCGCCAGTTACGCGGCAGCGCGCCGTTAATTAATGATCCGCTATTAACGCAATACATTAACTCGCTGGGGATGCGTCTGGTTTCGCATGCCAATTCAGTTAAGACGCCATTCCATTTCTTTCTGATCAATAACGACGAAATTAACGCCTTTGCTTTCTTTGGCGGCAACGTAGTGCTGCATTCTGCCCTGTTCCGTTATTCCGATAACGAAAGCCAACTGGCTTCGGTTATGGCGCATGAAATCTCCCACGTCACCCAGCGCCACCTGGCGCGAGCGATGGAAGATCAGCAACGTAGCGCACCACTCACCTGGGTCGGGGCGTTAGGTTCTATTTTACTGGCGATGGCCAGCCCGCAGGCGGGAATGGCAGCGCTGACCGGTACGCTGGCGGGAACACGCCAGGGGATGATCAGCTTCACCCAGCAAAACGAACAGGAAGCAGACCGCATTGGGATTCAGGTGCTGCAACGCTCGGGGTTCGATCCGCAGGCGATGCCGACCTTCCTCGAAAAATTGCTCGATCAGGCGCGTTACTCTTCGCGTCCGCCGGAAATTTTGCTGACTCACCCGTTGCCGGAAAGCCGTCTGGCTGATGCTCGTAACCGTGCTAATCAGATGCGCCCGATGGTGGTGCAATCGTCAGAAGATTTCTATATGGCGAAAGCGCGTACTCTAGGGATGTACAATTCCGGACGTAATCAGCTCACCAGCGACTTACTGGATGAATGGGCGAAAGGCAATGTTCGTCAGCAACGGGCGGCACAGTATGGCCGTGCTTTACAGGCGATGGAAGCCAATAAATACGATGAAGCACGGAAAACGCTTCAGCCATTATTGGCGGCAGAACCTGGCAACGCATGGTATCTCGATCTGGCTACCGATATCGATCTTGGGCAACACAAAGCCAATGACGCGATCAATAGGCTGAAAAATGCCCGCGATTTACGCACCAGTCCGGTGTTGCAGCTCAACCTGGCAAACGCGTATCTGCAAGGCGGTCAACCGCAGGAAGCGGCCAATATTCTGAATCGCTATACTTTTAATAATAAAGATGACAGCAATGGCTGGGATTTGCTGGCACAGGCGGAGGCCGCGCTTAATAACCGCGATCAGGAACTGGCTGCGCGAGCAGAAGGTTATGCGCTGGCCGGGCGACTCGATCAGGCCATTTCTCTGTTAAGTAGCGCAAGTTCGCAGGTGAAATTAGGCAGCCTACAACAAGCGCGTTACGATGCGCGCATCGACCAGTTGCGCCAGTTGCAGGAACGCTTTAAGCCTTATACCAAGATGTAATTCGCATTAAAGGAAGAACAATGACCAAACAGGTAAAAATCTACCACAACCCACGCTGCTCAAAGAGCCGTGAAACGCTGAACCTGCTGAAAGAAAACGGCGTGGAGCCAGAAGTGGTGCTCTATCTTGAGACACCCGCCGATGCGGCAATGCTGCGCGATTTGCTGAAAATGCTGGGGATGAATAGCGCCCGTGAATTGATGCGCCAGAAAGAGGATCTTTATAAGGAGCTGAATCTTGCAGACAGTTCGCTTAGCGAAGAAGTGCTGATTCAGGCGATGGTGGATAATCCGAAGCTGATGGAACGCCCGATTGTGGTCGTGAATGGCAAAGCGCGTATTGGTCGCCCACCGGAGCAAGTGCTGGAAATCGTTGGTTAAGATGTACCCTTTCGGTAGCTAAGGTACATTGCCGGATGCGACGCTTGCCGCGTCTTATCCGGCCTACAAATACTACGACGCATCCGACAATAAACGTCCTGTCTACAGCTTCAGGATCTCTTTCACAAACGGAATGGTCAATTTACGTTGTGCCGTAATCGATGCGCGATCCAGCTGATCCAGCGTCATAAACAACGTGCGCATTTCTCTGTCGAGCCGCTTCAGCAAGAAACGCCCCACATCTTCCGGCAGTTCAAAACCACGCAAACGGGCGCGTAACTGTAATGCCTGCAATTTGTCTTCATCAGAAAGTGGCTGCAACTTATAGATCTGCCCCCAGTCGAGACGTGACGCAAGATCCGGTAACCCCAGATTCAACTGACGAGGTGGACGATCACCAGTGATCAGCAACCGTGTTTTACCTGACTCCAGAATCCGATTGTAGAGATCAAAAATCGCCATCTCCCACAACTCATCGCCAGCAATACACTCAATATTGTCGATGCAAACCAGCGACAGTTGTTCCATACCATCGAGCACTTCCGGAACAAACCAGGTGCGTTTATCCAGCGGGACATAACCTACCGCATCGCCACGCTGCGACAATTCCGCGCAAGCCGCGTGCAGCAGATGGCTGCGCCCCGCGCCTTCGCGTGCCCAGAGATAGATGTAACCGCTATGTTCCTGACGCAGCACGTTTTTCATCGCGGCCAGTAAAGAGGAGTTATCCCCCGGCCAGAAACTTGCAAAGGTTTCGTCGTCAGGAAGATAAAGTGGCAAAGAGAGCTGTGCCGGTGTGTTCAGAGATACCTCAACCAGGGATTTCACAAAATCACGAGAAGTTTACCACAGAATTCCATCATGTTTGAACCGGGCAGCATTACTGCCCGGTCGCTACATTATTTTTCTGTTATATCGGCGTCTTCTGCATCCAACACCACTTCTTCCGGACGGAGCACGCTAATCAATTTAAAGATCAGGCTTAAGCCAATGCCGACGATGGTCGCCAACGCCATACCTTTCAGCTCTGCGGCACCGATGTTTACCTTCGCGCCGCTGACGCCGATGATCAGGATCACGGAAGTCAGGATCAAGTTCTGTGCTTTGTTGTAGTCCACTTTCGATTCAATAAGTACGCGAATACCAGAAGCGCCGATGACACCGTAAAGCAGCAGCGAAACGCCGCCCATCACCGGCAGTGGGATCATCTGGATAGCAGCAGCCAGTTTACCAACACAGGAGAGCAGAATGGCGAAGATCGCCGCACCACCGATTACCCAGGTACTGTAGACGCGGGTGATCGCCATAACGCCGATGTTTTCCCCGTAGGTAGTGTTTGGCGTGGAACCAAAGAACCCGGAGATAACGGTCGACAGGCCGTTAGCGAACATGGAACGGTGCAGGCCAGGATCGCGCAGCAGATCTTTTTTCACGATGTTAGCCGTTACCACCAGATGCCCCACGTGTTCGGCAATAACCACCAGCGCCGCAGGCAGAATGGTCAAAATGGCAAACCACTCAAAGCGCGGCGTGTACAAGGTCGGCAGAGCAAACCAGTGAGCATTAATAATCGGCGTGGTATCGACAATACCCATTGCGAAGGAGAGCGCGTACCCCACCAACACGCCAATCAAAATCGGGATAATCGCCAGGAAACCGCGGAACAGAACGGAACCTAAAACCGTAACCGCAAGGGTAGTAATGGAGATAATGATGGTTTTGGAATCAGGCGTTTGCCCTTCAGCCGGGAGTAAGCCAGCCATGCCAGCAGCCACGCCCGCCAGCTCCAGACCGATGACAGCAACGATTGCCCCCATTGCCGCTGGAGGAAACAGCACATCCAGCCAGCCAGTCCCTGCTTTCTTCACAATAAAAGAAACCAGACAGAACAGCACGCCGCACATAATAAAGCCGCCCAGCGCGACTTCATAACCCAACGGCAACAGCAATAACACCGGAGAAATAAAGGCAAAGCTCGAACCAAGATAAGCCGGAATTTTCCCTTTACAGATGAAGAGATACAGCAGCGTTCCGATACCGTTAAATAACAGTACGGTCGCCGGGTTGATATGAAATAAGACGGGCACCAGGACGGTTGCACCAAACATGGCGAACAAATGTTGTAAACTAAGCGGGATTGTCTGTAAAAGTGGCGGTCTTTCACTCACCCCGATAGCACGGCGCGTCATAGTATTATCCTCTGTATATTATGTGTTATAGGCGCTTTACTCAAAAAAAAGCCGACTCTTAAAGTCGGCTTTAATTATTTTTTATTCGTTATTTCGTACCAAAGATTTTATCACCAGCATCGCCGAGGCCCGGGATAATGTATCCGTGCTCATTCAGCCCCTGGTCAATCGATGCGGTATACAGCTCGACGTCCGGATGCGCTTTTTCCAGCGCAGCGATACCTTCTGGCGCAGCCACCAGCACCAGCACTTTAATGCTGCTGCAGCCCGCTTTTTTCAGCAGGTCGATGGTCGCGATAACGGAACCACCGGTTGCCAGCATTGGGTCAACGATCAGCGCCATACGCTCATCGATGTTAGAAACCAGTTTCTGAAAGTACGGTACCGGCTCCAGTGTTTCTTCATCACGGTACATACCGACTACGCTGATGCGCGCGCTCGGAACGTTTTCCAGAACACCGTCCATCATCCCCAGACCCGCACGCAGAATTGGCACCACGGTAATTTTCTTACCTTTGATCTGGTCAATTTCTACCGGGCCGTTCCAACCTTCGATAGTGACTTTTTCCGTTTCGAGGTCGGCGGTCGCTTCGTAAGTCAGCAGGCTACCCACTTCGGAAGCGAGTTCGCGAAAGCGCTTGGTGCTGATATCTTGCTCACGCATCAGTCCCAGCTTGTGTTTGACGAGTGGGTGTTTGACTTCCACGATCTTCATACTCTTTCTCCTTTGAGGGCAGCCACAAAAAAAATCGACGGATTATACCGCCTTTTTTTAGGGCGGCAATATTATTTTCGTTGACTTTAGACAAACCAACAACGATTAGATAATAAATTATTTTATATTCAAATGGTTAATAATTACAAATATCGCTCAGAACAATCATTCATTGTCTTTGTTTATGCATCACTTCACTACAATGTAGGCTGAAAAAGGTTATGTAAAGCAGTCTCGCAAACGTTTGCTTTCCCTGTTAGAATTGCGCCGAATTTTATTTTTCTACCGCAAGTAACGCGTGGGGACCCAAGCAGTGACCGATAAAACCTCTCTTAGCTACAAAGATGCCGGTGTTGATATTGACGCGGGTAATGCTCTGGTTGGAAGAATCAAAGGCGTAGTGAAGAAAACGCGTCGTCCGGAAGTCATGGGCGGTCTGGGCGGCTTCGGTGCGCTGTGTGCATTGCCGCAAAAATATCGTGAACCCGTACTGGTTTCCGGCACTGACGGTGTAGGCACCAAGCTGCGTCTGGCGATGGACTTAAAACGTCACGACACCATTGGTATTGATCTGGTCGCCATGTGCGTTAATGACCTGGTGGTGCAAGGCGCGGAACCGCTGTTTTTCCTCGACTATTACGCAACCGGAAAACTGGATGTTGATACCGCTTCAGCGGTGATTAGCGGCATCGCGGAAGGTTGTCTGCAATCGGGCTGTTCACTGGTGGGTGGCGAAACGGCAGAAATGCCGGGGATGTATCACGGCGAAGATTACGATGTCGCTGGCTTCTGCGTTGGCGTGGTAGAAAAATCAGAAATCATCGACGGTTCTAAAGTTAGCGACGGCGATGTGCTCATTGCGCTCGGCTCCAGCGGCCCGCACTCGAACGGTTACTCGCTGGTACGCAAAATTCTCGAAGTCAGCGGTTGCGACCCGCAAACTACAGAGCTGGACGGAAAACCTTTAGCCGATCATCTGCTGGCGCCAACCCGTATTTATGTGAAGTCAGTGCTGGAATTGATTGAAAAGGTTGATGTTCACGCCATTGCGCACCTGACCGGCGGCGGTTTCTGGGAAAACATTCCTCGCGTATTACCTGAAAACACTCAGGCAGTGATTGATGAATCCTCCTGGCAGTGGCCGGAAGTGTTCAACTGGTTGCAAACAGCAGGTAACGTCAGCCGCCATGAAATGTATCGTACCTTCAACTGCGGCGTCGGGATGGTTATCGCCCTGCCTGCTCCGGAAGTGGACAAAGCTCTCGCCCTGCTCAATGCCAACGGTGAAAACGCGTGGAAAATCGGTATCATCAAAGCTTCTGATTCCGAACAACGCGTGGTTATCGAATAATGAATATTGTGGTGCTTATTTCCGGCAACGGAAGTAATTTGCAGGCAATTATTGATGCCTGTAAAACCAACAAAATTAAAGGCACCCTACGGGCAGTTTTCAGCAATAAGGCCGACGCGTTCGGCCTTGAGCGCGCCCGCAAAGCAGGTATCGCAACGCATACGCTTATTGCCAGCCAATTTGACAGTCGGGAAGACTATGATCGGGAGTTGATGCACGAAATCGACGTGTACGCACCCGATGTAGTCGTTCTGGCCGGTTTTATGCGCATTCTCAGCCCAGCGTTTGTTTCCCACTACGCCGGGCGTTTGCTGAACATTCACCCTTCCCTGCTACCAAAATATCCCGGTTTGCATACCCATCGTCAGGCGCTGGAAAATGGCGATGAAGAACACGGTACATCAGTGCATTTCGTCACCGATGAACTGGACGGCGGCCCGGTGATTTTGCAGGCTAAAGTTCCGGTTTTTGCCGGTGATATGGAAGATGAAATCACCGCTCGCGTGCAAACTCAGGAACATGCTATTTACCCGTTGGTCATTAGCTGGTTTGTTGATGGTCGTCTGAAGATGCATGAAAACGCCGCGTGGCTGGATGATCAGCGTCTTCCACCGCAGGGCTACGCCGCCGACGAGTAATCTTCCGCATATTTTAAGCGCCAGCGCTACTGCTGGCGCTTCTCATTTATCCTGTAAATCGCAGGCTTCAGCAGTTTTTTTCCCCCTTTTCTGGCATAGTTGGACATCTGCCAACATTGCTCGCCATAATATCCAGGCAGTGTCCCGTGAATAAAACGGAGTAAAAGTGGTAATGGGTCAGGAAAAGCTATACATCGAGAAAGAGCTCAGTTGGTTATCGTTCAATGAACGCGTGCTTCAGGAAGCGGCGGACAAATCTAACCCGCTGATTGAAAGGATGCGTTTTCTTGGGATCTATTCCAATAACCTTGATGAGTTCTATAAAGTTCGCTTCGCTGAACTGAAGCGACGTATCATTATTAGCGAAGAACAAGGTTCTAACTCTCATTCCCGCCATTTGCTGGGCAAAATTCAATCCCGCGTGCTGAAAGCCGATCAGGAATTTGACGGCCTTTACAATGAACTGCTACTGGAGATGGCGCGTAACCAGATTTTCCTGATTAATGAACGCCAGCTCTCCGTTAATCAACAAAACTGGCTGCGTCATTATTTTAAGCAGTATCTGCGCCAGCACATTACGCCGATTTTAATCAATCCTGACACTGACTTAGTACAGTTTCTGAAAGATGATTATACCTATCTGGCGGTGGAGATTATTCGTGGCGATACCATCCGTTACGCGCTGCTGGAGATCCCATCGGATAAAGTTCCGCGCTTTGTGAATTTGCCGCCGGAAGCACCGCGTCGACGCAAACCAATGATTTTATTGGATAACATTCTGCGTTACTGCCTTGATGATATCTTCAAAGGCTTCTTTGATTATGACGCGCTGAATGCTTATTCGATGAAGATGACCCGCGACGCCGAATACGATTTAGTACACGAGATGGAAGCCAGCCTGATGGAGCTGATGTCTTCCAGTCTGAAACAGCGTTTAACCGCAGAGCCGGTACGTTTTGTTTATCAGCGTGATATGCCTAACGCGCTGGTTGAAGTGTTGCGTGAGAAACTGACTATTTCTCGTTACGACTCTATCGTCCCTGGCGGCCGTTACCACAATTTCAAAGACTTTATTAATTTCCCTAATGTCGGCAAAGCGAATCTGGTTAACAAACCACTGCCGCGTTTACGCCATATCTGGTTTGATAAAGCCCAGTTCCGCAACGGTTTTGATGCCATTCGCGAACGCGATGTTCTGCTCTATTACCCTTATCACACCTTTGAGCACGTACTGGAACTGTTGCGTCAGGCCTCGTTCGATCCGAGCGTGCTGGCGATTAAAATCAACATTTACCGTGTGGCAAAAGATTCACGCATCATCGACTCGATGATCCACGCAGCGCACAACGGCAAGAAAGTGACCGTGGTGGTTGAGCTACAGGCACGTTTTGACGAAGAAGCTAACATTCACTGGGCGAAGCGCCTGACCGAAGCAGGCGTGCACGTTATCTTCTCTGCGCCGGGGCTGAAAATTCACGCCAAACTGTTCCTGATTTCACGTAAAGAAAACGGTGAAGTGGTGCGTTACGCACACATCGGGACCGGGAACTTTAACGAAAAAACCGCGCGTCTTTATACTGACTATTCGTTGCTGACCGCCGATGCGCGTATCACCAACGAAGTACGGCGGGTATTTAACTTTATTGAAAACCCATACCGCCCGGTGACATTTGATTATTTAATGGTGTCACCGCAAAACTCTCGCCGTCTGTTATATGAAATGGTAGACCGCGAAATCGCCAACGCGCAGCAAGGGCTGCCCAGCGGTATCACCCTGAAGCTAAATAACCTTGTCGATAAAGGACTGGTCGATCGTCTGTATGCGGCATCCAGTTCCGGCGTGCCGGTAAATCTGCTGGTACGCGGGATGTGTTCGCTGATCCCCAATCTGGAAGGCATTAGCGACAATATTCGTGCTATCAGCATTGTTGACCGTTACCTTGAACATGATCGGGTATATATTTTTGAAAATGGTGGGGATAAAAAGGTTTACCTTTCTTCCGCCGACTGGATGACGCGCAACATTGATTATCGTATTGAAGTGGCTACGCCGCTGCTCGACCCGCGCCTGAAGCAGCGGGTACTGGATATCGTAGATATTCTGTTCAGCGATACGGTGAAAGCACGTTATATCGATAAAGAACTCAGTAATCGCTACGTTCCCCGCGGTAATCGCCGGAAAGTTCGGGCGCAGTTGGCGATCTACGACTACATAAAATCACTCGAACAACCAGAATAACCTATGCCAATACACGACAAATCCCCTCGCCCGCAGGAGTTTGCTGCGGTCGATCTTGGTTCAAACAGTTTCCACATGGTTATTGCCCGTGTGGTGGATGGCGCCATGCAGATTATTGGCCGCCTGAAACAACGGGTACACCTGGCAGATGGTCTGGGGCCAGATAATATGTTGAGTGAGGAGGCGATGACGCGCGGTTTAAGCTGTCTGTCGCTGTTTGCCGAACGCTTGCAAGGTTTCTCTCCTTCTAGTGTCTGCATTGTCGGGACACATACACTGCGCCAGGCGCTGAACGCTACTGATTTTCTGAAACGCGCCGAAAAGGTTATCCCCTATCCGATTGAAATTATTTCCGGCAACGAAGAAGCTCGTCTGATTTTTATGGGTGTGGAACATACCCAGCCGGAAAAAGGTCGCAAACTGGTTATTGATATTGGCGGCGGCTCAACGGAGCTGGTAATTGGAGAAAATTTCGAACCGATTCTCGTCGAAAGCCGCCGGATGGGTTGCGTTAGCTTTGCCCAGCTTTATTTTCCGGGCGGGGTCATCAATAAAGAGAATTTTCAGCGCGCACGCATGGCGGCTGCACAAAAACTGGAAACATTAACCTGGCAATTCCGTATTCAGGGTTGGAACGTTGCAATGGGGGCTTCCGGCACCATTAAAGCCGCCCATGAAGTGTTGCTGGAAATGGGCGAGAAAGACGGCATCATTACACCAGAGCGCCTCGATAAACTGGTGAAAGAAGTATTGCGTCATCGTAATTTCTCGGCGTTAAGTTTGCCGGGTCTGTCGGAAGAACGGAAAACGGTTTTTGTTCCTGGTCTGGCTATTTTGTGCGGTGTATTTGATGCATTAGCCATTCGTGAACTGCGGCTTTCTGACGGGGCGCTGCGTGAAGGCGTTTTGTATGAAATGGAAGGACGTTTCCGCCATCAGGATGTGCGTAGCCGCACCGCCAGCAGTCTGGCCAACCAGTATCACATTGACAGTGAACAGGCCCGACGGGTGCTCGACACAACTATGCAAATGTACGAACAATGGCGGGATCAGCAACCGAAGATGGCGCATCCACAACTGGAAGCATTACTACGCTGGGCCGCCATGCTGCATGAAGTCGGATTAAGCATTAATCATAGTGGCCTTCATCGCCATTCGGCGTATATCCTGCAAAACAGCGACTTGCCAGGATTCAATCAGGAACAACAACTGATGATGGCGACACTGGTGCGTTATCATCGTAAAGCGATTAAGCTCGACGATCTGCCGCGCTTTACGCTGTTTAAGAAAAAACAGTTCCTGCCGTTAATTCAGCTGTTGCGCCTTGGCGTATTACTTAATAATCAACGTCAGGCAACCACGACACCGCCGACATTAACTCTGATTACTGATGACAGCCACTGGACGCTACGTTTTCCACATGACTGGTTTAGCCAGAACGCGCTGGTACTGCTTGATCTGGAAAAGGAGCAAGAATACTGGGAAGGCGTGAGTGGCTGGCGGTTAAAAATTGAAGAAGAAAGCACGCCGGAAATCGCGGCTTAATATGAAATGAAAACGGGCCAATCTGTTGCGTTGGCCCAAATGAATTACGCGCTTTCTCGAACAGGTTCTCCTTCAGCCGTAATCGCAATTAACGGCTGCGGTTCACCAATCAAAGAGCCTTGCAGGTAATCAATACCCAAAGAGTGTACGGCTTTGCGAATCTCTTCATTTTCAACATACTCCGCAACCACTTGCATTTTCTTCATTCGTGCCAGATGACAAATCGATGCCACTATCTGGTAATCCAGGCTATTCGAGGCAATATTACGGATGAAGCTGCCATCAATTTTTAATAAATTGGCATTCACATTTTTTAGCCGTGCATAGCTTGCGTATCCGGTACCGAAATCATCAATAGCAATCTGGCATCCTAACTCCTGCAGATGTTGTAACGTGTTCTGTGCCTGCTTAACATTGGTAAGGGCATTACTTTCGGTGACTTCAAAGATAAGCTGCCACGCCTCTATTTGGTATTTCGCCAATAACTTACTCATTTTAACAGGAAAGCGAGCCTGACAAACTGAAGTTGGCGACAAATTAATCGCAAATCGTTGGGCGGGCATTTTCTCTTTATTTTCCCCCATAAACTGCAATGTATGTTCGATGACCCACATGTCGATACTGGACGATAAGCCAAATTCATGCGCAACCGGCAAGAAATTATCAGGATTGATGAGTTCATCATTCTCCCCTCTCATACGCAGCAAAATTTCATGATAGACATCGCCGCGCACTCCAATAATTGGCTGGGCCATAAGGCAAAAATCGTCGTGCTCAAGCGCCTGCTGTAGCCGATTCATCATTGCCACTTTGTCTTTTAATTCTCGTTGCAGATACATTGCTCCGCGACGCTGCATATTTTCCGGGGCATTAGTCACTATAGAGAGTTCAGCAACCGTACTTAGCTCACCTAACAGCAAATAAATATGATTCACTGGCGAACGGACATAGCAATAGCTGACACCAATCTGTGGTTGCAATGGCATATCATCCCAAAAGAAACGAAACTGCTTAAGATGGTTATCCAATGCGATAATGCGCTCCTGGTGAGACTCTGTATTCAGTCGCAGCGCGAGATCATTGCCAGAAAGCTGATAAACGTCTTCTCCGGGTTCCAGTAAAGGTGCCAGCCAATGTGAAAGCTTTTGTTTGTATTGGATACGCAGCATGATGCCATAGTTCTTTACCAGCATTTCCATACCGGGAATGCGTAAAAAACATAGCGCGGACCAGGGCGCATCACGCAGCGCGCGATTCAAAGCGCGAACATTCGGCAGATGAACAACCGGGTCCACATAAGCCAGCCGCTGAATGCGTCTGGTCACCGCTCGTTGACGCGTTGCCAGAACAGCCATGTAATTGACGATAAAAGAAAATACCAGATAGCTGGAGGAGGTTATGGTTAGTTGAGTGGTATACCCATGATAAAGGGGAATATAATTCTGGTAGCTATGGATACTGATCATCAGCACTATTGCCCAGAGCAACGAGATCAGCTTGTAGCCATAACGCATCGCTCCCCACATCATCAGCGGCAGCAATAACGACAAGGTATAGTTGGTGCTGAAAATTGTGCTTTTTTCATTTAAAGGCATACATAGCAGAAATAACAATGCGCCCAGAGCAAGCAACCACAGCGCGAACTCTTTTTTTGTAACTTTACTGTCAATCTGTTGTTTTAATTGAGAATAATAACTTCGCAAATAAAATGGATTTCGTGCAGAACGAATGATGAAGTAGCAAAGCGGAACGCCTATCAGATTACCCACCAGCAAGGCCTGGTAATTGATTAAGGTTCCCAGATTAAAGGGCATGACGCCAACCAGATTTGTTCTGCTCGCCAGTAAACCTACAAACGCAGCAAACTGGAAGAGCACCAGAAACAACGTTGCAGGGAAAACAATCTGCCAAAAAATGCGCTGGGAAATTAAGCGGGTATCACCATGTGAAACGTTGTTACGCCGGGGCGTAAACACCTTATAGCCCCCCCAACAAAGAATAATAATGATAATGAAATTAACCGTTAACGAGATCGTTTCATAAAAACCAAGCTCGGCATACTTACGAACAAAAATCCCTAAAGCAATACCCGGTAATGCTGCCCAGCTAAAAAACATCATCATGCTGATCATCAGCGCAAGCGGCAGATAAAAGAGAAAAACTTCACCAGAAGAAATATGTGCGAAAGTATTTATATGGGCGAAAACAGGCAAGATTATAGACGGCAGGATCAGCGGAAGCCCCCACCATTTATCACGTATATTTATATAAGTTGCATTCAATTTCATAGATGCTCAGCAGAACCCCCTACATCCTGAAAGGGTGTATTCAGACAGGCATCCCACCTGACTTCGATGGATGATTATTCATCGCTATTAAGGAGCATTGATTTTAAGTGTCATATGAAAGTTCCAATTGATATATATCAAACAAAATTACCCTAATTAATGAATTATTACGTTTATAATGTTAGCTCGTCATTATTACATCATTGTTGTAAATAATTAAATTAACTCCCATAACATTAAAACATGTATCAGCTAACGCTTTTTTACATAATGAACAATTGACCATTGCGTCTGGGTATGCCTTAATGTAAGTACCGTCCGTGGTATGGACATACCTTGAGGAACCCTTTGTGAGTCAGCCAACCAGTATGCGAAAACGACACCGATTTAACAGTCGCATGACTCGTATCGTATTGCTTATCAGCTTTCTCTTCTTCTTTGGCCGCTTTATCTACTCGTCCGTTGGCGCCTGGCAGCATCATCAGAGCAAAAAAGAAGCTCAGCAATCCACACTCTCTATCGAATCCCCGGTACAACGTTAGCGATTACCTTCGTCACCTTTACTGAACAAGACGGCTCAATGCTGTCAGACACGGTTGCTCTTTGTTGTTATCAAAGCGGCAGGCATTTATTTATCTAAATTTTACCTCTTTGTCCTGATTTCGAATCATTCTGCAATAAGATGCAATGTATATTAGACATAATATATATGTTTTTATTATGCGTTAACGCATATTTATTTACTCGATGAATTTAAATAAATTTAATCTATTCCTCCATAGTCTATACATTTACTTTCCTCTTTCGATGATCTTAAATGTCTTGTTTTTCGTAAAGTCTATAACAAGGAATAGTGATGAAATTTAAAAAATGTCTTCTGCCTGTGGCAATTTTAGCGTCATCCATGTTGGCAGGATGCCAATCAAATGCTGACGATCATGCCGCCGATGTTTATCAAACTGATCAACTGAATACCAAACAAGAAACCAAAACCGTTAATATCATTTCCATTCTACCTGCGAAAGTAGCGGTAGATAATTCAGAAAATAAAAGAGCAGCACAGACGTTTGGCGCACTGATTGGGGCTGTCGCTGGCGGTGTGATTGGACATAACGTAGGGTCTGGCAGCAATTCAGGTACTACTGCGGGTGCAGTTGGCGGCGGTGCCGTAGGTGCGGCTGCAGGTTCTATGGTGAATGATAAGACGTTAGTGGAAGGGGTTTCGTTAACCTATAAAGAAGGGACCAAGGTGTATACCTCTACTCAAGTGGGTAAAGAGTGCCAGTTCACAACGGGTTTAGCCGTTGTCATTACCACTACGTATAACGAAACACGCATTCAGCCAAACACAAAATGTCCTGAAAAAAGATAGCAATCAGGAGGACTCATGAAGAAAGTTTTTCTTTGCGCCATTTTAGCCGCTGTTAGTAGCTCGGCTTTCGCCTCTTCATTACAGGATCAACTTTCAGCTGTCGCTGAAGCTGAACAGCAAGGTAAAAATGAAGAGCAAAGACAGCATGACGAATGGGTAGCAGAGCGCAACAGGGAAATTCAGCAAGAGAAACAACGGCGCGCAAACGCTCAGGCCGCCGCCAATAAAAGAGCGGCGGCAGCAGCAGCGGATAAGAAAGCTCGCCAGGATAAACTCGACGCCGAAGTCACTGCGGATAAAAAACGCGATCAAAGTTATGAAGATGAGCTGCGCAGCTTAGAGATTCAGAAACAAAAACTGGCGCTGGCGAAAGAAGAAGCCCGCGTTAAGCGCGAGAACGAATTTATCGATCAGGAGCTGAAGCACAAAGCCGCGCAAACTGATGTCGTGCAATCTGAAGCTGACGCTAACAGGAATGTGACAGAAGGTGGTCGCGATTTGATGAAAAGCGTGGGTAAAGCAGAAGAGAATAAATCGGACAGTTGGTTTAACTAATCGATGTCAGTCACTTCAAGCCTATGATTCGTGAGGATTATAGGCTTTTTTATATTGCTGACTTTAGTCATCAATATAAAAAACCCTCTGTAGCAACAGAGGGTTTTGTTCATTCATAGTGCAGGAATTAAATCATTCCCACTCAATAGTCGCTGGCGGCTTGCCGCTGATGTCATACACCACGCGGGAAATACCGTTCACTTCATTGATAATGCGGTTGGAAACACGCCCCAGGAAGTCGTACGGCAGGTGCGCCCAGTGTGCGGTCATAAAGTCGATGGTTTCAACAGCACGCAGAGAAACAACCCAGTCATACTTACGACCATCGCCCATTACGCCAACGGAACGTACTGGCAAGAAGACGGTGAACGCCTGGCTGACTTTGTCGTACAGGTCCGCTTTACGCAATTCTTCGATGAAGATGGCATCAGCACGGCGCAGCAGGTCACAGTACTCTTTCTTCACTTCGCCCAGCACACGAACGCCGAGGCCCGGCCCCGGGAACGGGTGACGGTAGAGCATGTCGTACGGCAGGCCCAGCTCCAGACCAATCTTACGCACTTCGTCTTTGAACAGCTCTTTCAGCGGTTCAACCAAGCCCATCTTCATCTCTTTCGGCAGGCCACCAACGTTGTGGTGAGATTTGATGACGTGTGCTTTACCGGTTGCAGACGCGGCAGATTCGATAACGTCAGGGTAGATGGTGCCCTGCGCCAGCCACTTCACGTCTTCCAGTTTCAGCGCTTCCTCATCGAATACTTCAACGAAAACGCGACCGATGATTTTACGTTTTGCTTCTGGATCGTTTTCGCCAGCCAGCGCTGACAGGAAGCGATCTTCTGCCGGAACGTGAACAATGTTCAGACCAAAGTGATCGCCAAACATATCCAGAACCTGCTCTGCTTCGTTGAGACGCAGCAGGCCGTTGTCGACGAATACGCAAGTCAGGTTTTTACCGATAGCGCGGTGCAGCAGCATTGCGGTTACGGAGGAATCCACGCCACCAGAAAGGCCGAGGATGACTTTATCGTCGCCCACCTGCTCGCGGATGCGGGCTACGGCGTCGTCGATAATTTTTGCTGGCGTCCACAGGGCTTCACACTGACAGATATCCAGTACAAAACGCTCCAGCATACGCATGCCCTGACGGGTGTGAGTCACTTCCGGATGGAACTGCACGCCGTAGAAGCGTTTTTCTTCGTTGGCCATAATGGCAAACGGGCAGTTTTCGGTGCTGGCAACGGTGACGAAGTCGGACGGGATAGCGGTAACTTTATCGCCGTGGCTCATCCAGACGTCCAACAGCGGTTTACCGTCTGCGGTCAGAGCATCTTCGATACCGCGAACCAGTGCGCTGTCGTTTACGACTTCAACCTGCGCGTAGCCAAATTCACGTTCGTTAGAGGCCTCAACGTGACCGCCCAACTGCATTGCCATGGTCTGCATGCCATAGCAAACGCCGAATACCGGTACGCCTGCTTCAAAGACATACTGCGGCGCACGCGGGCTGTTTTCTTCGGTGGTACTTTCCGGGCCGCCGGAAAGAATAATGCCGCTTGGATTGAAGTCACGAATTTGTGCTTCTGTCACATCCCACGCCCACAGTTCGCAGTAAACGCCCAGCTCACGCACGCGGCGCGCAACCAGTTGAGTATACTGGGAACCGAAGTCCAGAATGAGGATGCGATGCTTATGAATGTTTTCCGTCATTGACGCTTATTCCGAGGCAAGTGAAACAGATAATATAAATCGCCCGACATGAAGTCGGGCGAAGAGAATCAGGAGCCCAGACGGTAGTTCGGGGACTCTTTGGTGATGGTCACGTCGTGAACGTGGCTTTCCTGAATACCCGCACCGCTGATACGTACAAACTCCGCTTTAGTACGCAGTTCGTCGATAGTACCACAGCCAGTCAGGCCCATACAGGAGCGCAGGCCGCCCATCTGCTGGTGAATGATCTCTTTCAGACGACCTTTGTAGGCTACGCGACCTTCGATACCTTCCGGCACCAGTTTGTCGGCAGCGTTATCGCTCTGGAAATAACGGTCAGAGGAACCTTTGGACATCGCGCCCAGGGAACCCATACCACGGTAAGATTTGTAAGAACGGCCCTGGTAGAGTTCGATTTCACCCGGAGATTCTTCAGTACCTGCCAGCATGGAGCCGACCATCACCGCGCTTGCGCCAGCAGCGATAGCTTTAGCGATATCGCCGGAGAAGCGAATACCACCGTCAGCAATAACCGGAATACCGGTGCCTTCCAGCGCTTCAACTGCGTCAGCAACAGCAGTGATCTGCGGAACACCGACACCAGTAACAATACGGGTAGTACAAATTGAACCTGGGCCGATACCGACTTTAACCGCGCTGCAACCGGCTTCTGCCAGAGCGCGAGCGCCCGCAGCTGTTGCCACGTTGCCGCCAATGATTTGCAGATCAGGATATTTAGCACGGGTTTCACGGATACGTTGCAGTACACCTTCTGAGTGACCGTGAGAGGAGTCGATCAGCAGAACGTCAACGCCTGCGGCAACCAGCGCGTCAACACGCTCTTCGTTACCCGCACCCGCGCCAACCGCAGCACCAACACGCAGACGACCTTGTTCATCTTTACAGGCGTTCGGTTTACGTTCTGCTTTCTGGAAATCTTTCACGGTGATCATGCCGATCAGGTGGAATTCATCATCAACCACCAGCGCCTTTTCAACGCGTTTTTCGTGCATTTTTGCCAGCACAACTTCACGGGCTTCGCCTTCACGCACAGTTACCAGACGCTCTTTCGGCGTCATGTAAACGCTAACCGGCTGGCTCAGGTCGGTCACAAAACGCACGTCACGACCAGTGATGATACCGACCAGTTCGTTTTCTTCGGTAACAACCGGGTAGCCCGCAAAACCGTTACGTTCAGTCAGTTCTTTCACTTCGCGCAGCGTCGTGGTTGGCAGAACAGTCTGCGGGTCAGTCACCACACCAGATTCGTGTTTTTTCACACGGCGAACTTCTTCAGCCTGGCGTTCAATGGACATGTTTTTGTGGATAAAGCCGATACCACCTTCCTGAGCCAGAGCAATAGCCAGGCGCGCTTCCGTTACGGTATCCATTGCTGCGGAAAGCATAGGGATATTCAGACGAATGGTTTTCGTCAGCTGGGTGCTGAGGTCAGCAGTATTCGGCAGAACGGTAGAATGAGCAGGAACGAGGAGAACGTCGTCAAACGTCAGAGCTTCTTTAGCGATACGTAGCATGGGCAATATCTCGACCAGAGTGGTTAATAAATATTGCCGCGGCATTATACAGAGCGTAACCGATTGCATCTACCCCTTTTTGCAAATAATGCTTGCGCTCCCCGGTCAGCACGTTACTATCGATTGAATAACCTGCTGATTTAGAATTTGATCTCGCTCACATGTTACCATCTCAATCCCCCGCAATTTTTACGGTTAGTCGCCTGAATCAGACCGTCCGTTTGCTGCTTGAGCAGGAGATGGGGCAAGTGTGGATCAGCGGCGAAATTTCTAATTTCACGCAACCGGCTTCCGGTCATTGGTACTTTACGCTTAAAGACGATACCGCCCAGGTACGCTGCGCGATGTTCCGCAACAGCAACCGCCGGGTCACCTTTCGCCCGCAGCACGGGCAACAGGTTTTAGTTCGCGCCAACATTACGCTCTATGAGCCGCGCGGCGACTACCAGATTATCGTAGAAAGTATGCAGCCGGCCGGTGAAGGGTTGCTGCAACAGAATTACGAACAGCTCAAAGCGAAATTGCAGGCTGAAGGTTTGTTCGATCAGCAATACAAAAAATCACTTCCCTCCCCTGCGCATTGCGTTGGTGTGATCACCTCAAAAACCGGTGCTGCGCTACATGATATTTTGCATGTGTTAAAACGTCGCGATCCGTCTCTGCCGGTGATCATCTACCCCACTGCCGTTCAGGGCGATGATGCGCCGGGGCAAATTGTTCGCGCCATTGAACTAGCGAATAAGCGCAACGAGTGCGATGTGTTGATCGTCGGGCGCGGCGGCGGTTCGCTGGAAGATTTATGGAGCTTTAACGACGAACGCGTGGCGCGGGCGATTTTTGCCAGCCGCATTCCGGTCGTCAGCGCCGTCGGGCATGAAACCGATGTGACCATTGCCGACTTTGTTGCTGATCTACGTGCGCCAACGCCGTCGGCTGCCGCCGAAGTGGTGAGCCGTAATCAGCGAGAGTTACTGCGCCAGGTGCAATCGGCCCGTCAACGGCTGGAGATGGCGATGGATTATTATCTCTCCAACCGTACGCGTCGCTTTACGCAGATTCATCACCGATTACAGCAACAGCATCCGCAGCTCCGGCTGGCACGCCAGCAAACCATGCTTGAGCGCCTGCAAAAACGGATGAGCTTTGCGCTGGAAAATCAGCTTAAGCGTGCCGGGCAGCAACAGGTGCGATTAACACAGCGGCTGAATCAGCAAAATCCACAGCCGAAGATTCATCGCGTGCAAACACGCATTCAACAACTGGAACATCGTTTAGCAGAAACCCTGCGCGCACAGCTTAGCGCCACGCGTGAACGTTTCGGTAACGCGGTAACTCATCTGGAAGCCGTCAGCCCACTGTCAACGCTGGCACGTGGTTATAGCGTCACCAGCACCGCCGATGGCTCGGTGCTGAAGCAGGTTAAGCAGGTGAAAGCGGGCGATACGATGACCACGCGTTTAAATGATGGCATTGTGGTAAGCGTAGTGAGCGACGTGACGAAAACCCGCAAGCCACGCAAAAAAAGGCTAATCCGTAAGACCTCGTAGGCCGGATAAGATGCGTAAGCATCGCATCCGGCGCTGGCTCCCGGCACATACCTGATGCGGCGTAAACACCTTATCCGGCCGACTCACTAACGCCATACCCGCATGATCGTCACTGGAAACAGGTAGCAAACCCCGGTGTTTTACTCGCCTCAATACCGCAATCCTGGGTACCATTTTGTTCAAACATGCCACAATACAACACCCCGGCTCGATCGGTTGAAAAATATGGGAAGTCTTTAGGAGATGAGGGCCACCCTAACGAATTAAAACTGTCAGATAACGCGCTTAGCTCGTTATATGTCGGCGCACTGTTCATACTACCGCACTGTTTCTGAATATCCCATTTTACTGAATCCACAACATGAGCCAGCCCCCACGTTTCGTTATTGATATTAGGTGTTCCAGCGGCCTGTGCACCTGTAGGTAACTCAGTCAACAGCAATGGTCGATGTAATGTTTTACCTTTCACCACTACCGTGTCTGCCATGTGTCCCCAGAAGTGCGCAGAAGAAACATTGGGACTGGTTAATACGGTGAAAATAGTGTCCATCGTTGCTGTCAATGTTGGGTACTCATCCAGTGTTACCGTTAGTGGTGTTTTATAACCTGGCGTATTATCCTGGCGAACCGTAAAGCTTGCCGTGCCGTCTGCCCCCGTCACGCCACTGATCTTGTCCCCACTGGCAGCTAACAGGGTAGCCGCTCCTGATGATGACTGAATGGTAATATCATCCATTGCTGCCACATTACCATACAACGTCGCCCCCGTATTACGCGGCGAAGCATCGCCGCGTTTCAGGGTAAAGGCCACGTTCGGCACCGGTTTCCCGGCGCCGTCTTTGACCGTCACGGTCAACGGCATCGCCTCGCCTTTTTTTCACGACCGCCGCCTGATAACCGGCATCAAACGCCGTCGATGTGAGCGTCACGTTCGATACGGAAACGTGCGGATGCACCAGGCACGCCTGGAAGGCGCGAGATTTATTCGTAGGCAATTGCTCCGTATACAGATCAATTGACTCGCAAGCATTCGTACCGGGCTTCGGAGGACAGGTGGCGTTGGTCCACCACGCATAGCCACCCTGTTTCACCGGCCAGCCAATCGCGTCCACGATGCTGCCATTCGGATAGCGATCGTATAACGATTCAAGTTCATCCAGCGACGGATGGCGCGCATCTTCACACGGGTCAACATCGGGGTTACTTCTTTGTCCTATCGAATAGAGCGCAGGCCAGTCTTCATTATTATATTTCACCGCACTGACATTCATACCTCCGCCAGTGGTTGCGCCTAATTCAGCCAACAGTTTTGGCCGCTCAAACTCTGTACCGTCTGCGCCGCTCACCGTTTCCGGCATATGGCCCCACATGTTTGCCTTCGGAGTATCCGGGCTGGTGACGACGCTGAAAATCACGTCAACCGAGGCGGTTGGCCTCGCACTGCTACCCATTGCCGTGGCGCTTATCGGCGTTTTCAACCCGTTCGAGTTGTCCTGGTGGAGATTCAGCGTTGCCTGCCCCTGTGCATCAGTCTGAATAAACAAATAACTCTCATTGCTCTGCCCGTTCATGGTGGCATTCTGCATAGACTGCGCCGGGGCGAAGGTATCAAATACTAAATCATCGGTGTTAGCGCTACTGGTGGCATCCGCCCCCTGGCGGTTTTTACTGACGCCGCGCATAATGCCCACCGACTCATATGGCGCAGGCGATCCATCGGCGAGCGTAACCTTGATTGTCAGAGAAATCGGCATCCCCTTATGCGCCTTTCCGGCAGACTGCGCGCTGTCCCAATTTTCCGGGGCGACGGACAGGGTAATATTACCCACCGATTCAGCTTCGTTCAGACAGGTCTGAGAATACGTCTCAGAAGAGGTGTAACTTATCAGCCCAACGAGCCCTGCCCTGAGATCGATAAAGTTATAGGAAGGACTGGTCGAGCTTGCACTCGAAGAGACCGTACGCGACCAGAAAAACGGTTTCGAAGGCGCGGATTTATCCAGCGGCCAGCCCTGTTCTGACTCTATCGCTCCTGAGGGATATGCTTCATATAATGATTGCAAATCGTTGATAGTAGGAAGCTTATCTTTACATCCGCCCTGTGCGCCACTCAGCGCATTGTTAATAGTGAGCCGCTGCCAGTTCTCGTTATTGATGGTTGCTGAAGCCGAAGATCCGGCTTCCACTTTTAACAACGGACGGTGAAAGACCTTGCCGTTTTGCGCGGTTAAGGTTTCCGGCATATTCCCCCAGAAGTTCGCATCTGGCGTATCCGGGCTGGTCACGGTGGTGAAAATCGCACTCAGGGTGTTCGACGTTATTCCTCGGCCGTCATCGATTTCTGCTGTTAGTGGGATACGCGTCCCCTGGCCTTGATACTGCTGCCAGAAAGTCAGAGTGAGCGTACCCTCGCCGTCGGTCATGCTGTAGTACTTCTCACCGTTGTCGAGATAGATACTGGGATTATTGTAGCTATCGTGTATATAAATCAGTGATCCCTGATTGGTGATTTTGCTTTTATTAGTCGAATTAGAAATACGAGGTTCCGTGATAGCATGATTCAGGGTAATCGGCACATCACCTTTAGGATTCCCCTGGGCATCGCGCGTTGTCACCGTCATGGTGATCAGATCGCCAGTCTTTGTGTAGTTGGTTCTGACTTTTACTGCTTCAAAACCATCATATTTCGCCGTCTGGGCTGAACTCAATTCGATGGCGCTCGCCACTGAATTGGCCGTCGTCTGACAGGTCAGATACCCCATATCGGCTGACGCCAGGCTACTACTGGTGCCGTCATTCAGTTTCACGCTTTTATATTTACGATCGCTGTTGCTCTTCTCATCCGGTGTGCTGGAATCATAATTTTTCAGCACTGGCCAGCCATCAACTTCATGTCCATGCCAACTGCCGGAGAGCGCAACCAGTGCGGAATGAGAAGGAATATAGTCAACGCCGCAGCCATTATTTTTGGTATTTCCTGCCTGAGCTTCGGTAAACATGGCCCAGAATTCATTATCTTCTTCAGGCGATTTGCGTTTTGCCGCAGGGCTACCAGTTAACTCAGCGAACAACAGTGGGCGTTTAAAGGTTAACCCTCCAGCCTCCAGCGTTTCTGGCATATGCCCCCACATTTTGGCTTTTGCGCTATCCGGGCTGGTGACCACGGTGAAGATGGTATCTAGCGTCGCTTTTTTGGTCGGTTCGGAGTAGAGCGCGGCGGTGAGCGTCGTTTTGGTACCGTGAGTATCCGGGCGAGTAATATTGAGAATTTTGCTGCCGTCGCTGCCAGTCATACCGGTATAAACGGTAGTGGTATCGTTTAGCGTCACTTCATCAGGCTGACCGCCATCGACAACCACGGAAGAAACGATGCCATCGCCACTGCCTGCCGTATGGCGCTCGCCGGAACGGGTATAGCCATCGCCGCGCCCGAGGGTAAACGGCATATCCGGCATCGGGTTGCCTGCCGAATCTTTTATCGTCACCCTCACCTGTAGCGTTTCGCCTTTTTTCAGTTTCGCGGCACTCAGAGCGCTGGTCCATTGCGCCTGATCTACTGCCTCCAGAGTAATACTGCTGGCTGAAGGGTTCGCCGTGGTCAGGCAGCTCAGATAAATGGGCAACTCGTTGTTATTCACCACCCTGCCGTCATTCAACCAGTTGGCGTAGAGATGCGGCACTTTATCAGCGGGCGTGCTGCTCCAGTACTCTTCGTCCTGAGTTGGCCATCCGTGAACGGTCTGAATCGCGTTGTTGCTGTTGGCTGCATACAGCGCAGCCAGTTGCGTCCTACGCGGAACTTTATTTATTTCACAGCCTCCGGCAGCGGTGTTTTCGATATCCGTCTGCGCCACGCGCACCCACTCTTCGTTATTTTCAGCCTGCGATCTCTGCCCGCCGCTCACTTCAGAGATTAATTTCGGGCGAGTAAAGGTCATAGAGTCAACTTTTATCGTGTCATCCATATGTCCCCACATTTTCGCCCCCGTTACATCGGGGCTGGTAGGTACAGTAAAAATCACATAGTAGTTTACCGTGTTTGGCAGTGCGGAATTGGTGGGGGTAACGATGAGTTTGGTTTTTAAGCCTACCCCCTGTGGCTGCTCAATAACGACCGTCGCCACGCCCCGTGCGTCTGTAATACCGGAGTAAATCATTGAAGACTGCGCAGTGCCATATTGCATACCGTTCAGCGTAATTGCCCCAGAGGTAGGATCGGTATAGCCGGTTGATAGCTCTTCACGGTTCAGACTAATATCTTTGGTAATCGTAAAAGCGGCATAAGGAACAGGGGCATTATTATTAACCCCATTGACGGTATGTACCGTCATGGTGATTTTCTCCCCCACTTTCGCTTTAGCAAGCTGCGAATCCGGCGAAATATCTCTGTCAGTATTCACTACCACGTGTGCCACCAGTTCGTTCGCCGAACAGGTAAGATAATTTGGTTTAAAACCCGAATAGGTGTCGACGTTCCCCGTCGCCAGATCAACAGATGTGTGTGTATCAGGCAACTGTGCCGCAGAGAGATAATCGTAGTTTACCGTTGGCCATCCGAACTCCGTGCCGATAGTGTTACCCTGGTGGCCTGCATATAAACTCTCCAGCGAGATTTGCGACGGAATATGTCCCACGCCACATTCCGCTTGCATGCTGGTTTTCTGGTCAAATAGCGCCCAGTCTTCGTTATTTTCACGCACCGAACCGATTTCATGGGTCGTTTCATCCGCTAACCGCGGACGTTTGTAGAGATTACCAGCTTCGATAATACCTTTACTCATATGTCCCCACATGCGGGCATACTCACTGTCCGGGCTGGTGACAACAGTGAAGATGACATCTTTGGCATCCGTTGCGCTGTAATTACTGCGCATAGCCGCCGTAAGATGCGTTTTTACGCCAACACCATCGGGCTGGCTTAGCGTCAGTGTGGCCTGGCCATTGGCATCTGTAATGCCTTCATAATTATGCGCATCGACCTGTCGCAAATTTGCACCACCAGCTATTTGTACCGGATGCGCTTCCCAGGCAGGATCAGATTGATTCTTACGGTTAATACCATCATCCAGATGCAGGGAAAAATAGTAATAGGCTAACGGCTGATCGTTATTTTTACTGTCAGTGATGGTCAGACGCATGACTGCGTTCTCGCCAACATGTGCTTTCATCGCCTGCGCCGTATCGTCAAAATTTGCAGGCGTCAGGACAATTTTCGGCTCCACATCAGGCGCTTCTTTATCGACACAACTGACCAGAAACCGGGCACTGTCTGACATTTGCGACTCGCTGCGATTGGAGACATCTGCCGCATGGTGCTGCCCGGTTGTCCCCGCCAGCGACGACCAGTAATAATCCCCCTGCATTGGCCAGCCGGCAACCTCCTGGATTGAAGTCGGAACCACCGTTGCCATCGCGCCAAACTGGCGCATTCCCGGCAGAATCTCGCAATGGTTATCGGCCCCACTCCAGCTGAAGGTTGACCAGGTTTCGTTATGGTCACCAACTGTGCCATCCTCATTACTCACTTCCGCTGCCAGTTTCGGGCGACTGAAGGTGTATTGCTGGGCTTTCAGCGTATCCGCCATATGCCCCCACATATTGGCCTGCGGTACGTCAGGGCTGGTGAATACGGTAAAAATAACTGCCGTTTCGCTGGTTTGAGTAATTCCCGGCAGGCTGACCACCAGCGGCGTTTTCACCCCCGGCCCCGCAGGCTGAGTTACGGTGATGGTCGCAGTACCGTTGACATCCGTCGTACCGCGATACTCCGTCGACGTAGTGGTAAGTTCCGTGCTGTCCAGGATGACCGGATCGTTATTATTTGTCGCCCCCTGTCGGTTTAAGGCGTCTTTCCGTTTAATAACAAAGGGAATCTTTCCTGCCAGGTTACCCTCACAGTTTTTAGTGGTGACTGTTAAGGTTATTGAACTGCCGACGGTGGTTTTTGCTGCCTTTAGCGAATCATCAAAACCGCTGGCGTTCACCGTCACTAAATCGCCCTGGGCTGGGGCAATATTGAGCGTAACCTGCTTTTCATTGAGCAATACCGCGCCCTGATTCGGCACGCCGGTAAAGGTAAAGAGATTCAGCGTCGGGAGCGTTTCTTTAGGGTCAAACTGCGGGATCGCCACCAGCTTATGTCCCGCAAGGTTTTGTGCGCAGAAGGAGCGATCGGGGCGAGGTTGTGGATTAAGTGGCACATCAGGTGTGGCAGCCTCTGCCCAGACCAGCGAGACGGCAGGCAACGTCTGGTTTTGCCAGCGCAGCAATGGCGGGTTATTGAACATGTCGCCTTCGGTGTCGCTCGGGTTAATTAACATCATACTGGTCGCGCTGGCGTCAACGCTGAAGCTACTCGGGGTCGCAGCACTGGCGACATCATGCTCTTTGGCGGGATCAAGCTGGACGCTGCCCTGATAAACGGGCACGCTGGCGCTGTCTGCTATGGGAGGAGTACCGTTAATAGCATCGGTTGAAGCATCTGATTGCTGCCACTGCCCGCCTTTTAAGGCCGCCGCTGCAGGCGCAATCAGAGATAGCATTAAAACCGCCGTTATCGCTTTTATCAGTTTCAAAGTCCCACCCATGATTGAAACCTGCCCGTTTAAAGTTTCGTTTTCACCTCAACCCACTTTGCTTAACGCTGGCTAAGCAAAGTGCGCGGAAAAGCACCATTCCCTTACGGGAATGGTGCTGGTAACGATTATTTTCTCTGGTAGTCGATAGATAAGCCGTAGCCCTGGACACCATCGTTGCCGAGGACAACGCCACTTCCGGCAAAATCGAACGCGGTTTTCGCTTCGGCATTGGTAACAGGGATAACCAGGTCGCTGTTGTTATAAGTCGGATTAACAAGACCACCGGCTGTGCCCAACTGGAGGCTGGTTCCGGTAAAGCGCCAGCGATAGTTGTACTGGCTGGTAACCTCTTCGCCTGCATCATAAGTACTGTTGTTGTTTTTATCTTTCCACAACATGACTTGATAGGTGGTATTCGTTTTGAGTTTCGTCGCTTTACCCAATAGATTCGTATTGATGTCTTTTTCGTGAATTACGACATGAACTGCATCATCGAACACCGGACCTTCAGGAATATCATCGCTGTCAGAACCACCGCCTGCATTGGTGGAGAGGTCAAGCATCACAACCTGGTCCGCAACGTTCGGATCACCGGTTGTCGTGGTTGGCGTGATCTTCAAGCCTATGTATCGATCAGCATCCGTAGCCGCGATGGTATATGTATCGCTCCCTACGGTACCAATCTCTTTAGGATCCGCGCCTGACTGGTCGCTATAACTCATCCACTGGAGGGTTGCTTTAGTCGCTGTGTTATTGTCATCAAGGTCCCCCTGGGTATCACCAATCGCCCAGCTGGCTGTCAGTGTGTCACCCACATGAAACTGCTTATCACCGTCCGTTGTGACCGTGCGGCTGCCACGGTCAATAGCAATAACGACATGTGATTTATCAGCGTCGCTCGTTTCTGATGCGCTACGAGTGATCCACGGCACGGTCCCCTGAATGGTGCCGGTACTTTGTGATTCTGACTGCCACTGACCCGCCCTGAGATTACCCTGCCCTTCAGCCATCGCGGCAGGCACTGCACAGTATCCCGCTAAAGCCAGCGCCAGCGCGACTTTCGTCATCGGCCGCGTTAAATGATTGTTCATTCAATTATCTCCTTGATTAATATCCAGCACGCCGATCTAATGCTTGCTGTAAACCACACGTAATCCATACCCCTGCACGCCATCTTCTTTTTGGGCGCCAAATTTCTGTACGGCCTCTTCGTTAGTAGCAGGGATGACAATATCTTCATTACTGGTATTCGATTGCGCTCCGGTGTAGCCATTGACGCTGTGCCCGGTAAACTCCCACTGGTAGTCGTATTGCGCCATTTCCTCTTCCGTCAGTTTTTCCGACTGCTGGAAAACGCCATCGTTGTTGACATCGCGCCACAAGACAAAGCGATAGGCATTATCAACAGGCAAATGCTCTTTCTCATTGCCGATAAGATTGACAGGGTTAGTTGCAGATACACGGTAGATAAAGGCATTAACATCATTGCCCCCCCGCGCCGAGGAAAGTCACATCAACATAGTTACTGTCGTCATACGGCGTGGCTCTCGCTTTCCAGCGGTAAGTACCGGGTAACGTACTGGAGAGCGTAACGGTGCCTTTTTCTTTATCCTGCTTAGCGATAAAGACGCAGGGATTCTCGGTTGAACAGGGTTTATTGGTGAGCGTAACTTTTTTATCCTGCGCATCGTAAAGCTGCGGCGAAAGGTTATCTTCTGGCAGTGCATTGCCGTTACGGTCAGTGTCATCACCAAAGCTGTCAGTGACGTCGAGATCCATCACCACACCATCGACGCCGTCTGCCTGGGCGCTGGCTTCGTGGCTGTGATTGTTCTCATCCGGCACATCTGCGATGTTGTTGACGATCAGCTCAATTTTACGATCCTGCTGCACGGTGATTTCCACCACACCGGAGTTTTGCCGGTTGCCCTTTTCATCTTCCAGCGCCAGACGCACGCGCCAGGTATTGAGTTTTTCCTGTTCGGCGGGATCTGAGCTGTACTGCCAGGCTGGCAGCACCAGATCCCAGTGGTTGTTGTTACCTTCAGTGATGGTATTCGCTTTAACAACAGGCATGACCAGCGTGCGGGAAGCGTTATTTTTCGCCTGCCACGAGGCGGCGACAATTTTGTAATGGTGGTTGATCAGCGCGTTGATGGTCCATTTACATTTTTCCAGGCCAACCGCTTCCTCTGGCGTGTCTTTAATCACGCATTCCGGGTGCTCATTGGTGGCGTCTGCTTTAAGCCACAAGGTGACATCAAGTGGGTCTTTTTCTTTGTATTCCAGCACGATAAAGTTATTACGTTCGACAAAGTCATGGCGACTGCCCATCAGCGAGTGAGCGACTTTGACATTATCGCTATTCAGTTGATCTTTTAGCGGAACACCGAACTGATAGTTAATCGTGGCGTTAACACTAAAATCACTGTTATCTCCGGTACCTGCTTTATAGTCCGTCCCGACCGTCAGTAACGGAACGGGTTGATAGTTCACGCCGAGCGTCACTGCATAGGGATCTTTTTCTAAATTATCGGTGCCGAAGAGCGCCACTTCATCACCATAATATTGCTCGAAAACAATTTTGCCCCCCAGCTGCGGATAAGAAGGTAACCAGGCTTCCGCCCGGATATCCCAGCCACGTGCGGGTCGTTCTAAATAGAAATCAAAATCTTTTGAATCTTTCCAGTCTGAAAGCGGATGATAATAGTTACCAGAAAATTTTAAATAATCCGTCCAGGCTTCTGTTCCTAAGCCTAAACGGCGATGTCCGCGGGTGAAATCATAATCATAAAATATATTCCCCCCCAGAAGCCATTTATCAAAATTATGTCTTACGCCTAAACCTATATTACCTATCGTGCGCTCTTCTTTTCGTTGCGCAGAAAACTGACTGAAATAGACCGTGCTCTGATTATCATACCAGGGGACAAAATAGTCGATTGAACTGCCGTCCAGATCGCCATCCTGACCGATGGAAAGGTTAGAACGAACTTTACCATAAGGAGAAAGCGCACCTTCGATATAAGACTGTGCGGATGATGTGATTTGCCCTTGCAGATAGCTTCTTGCCTGGGATTCAAGCGCTTCAGGAGTCAGGTTCTCGAAGCCCTGCTGGGCGGACTCGGTAACGTAATTGGCACCACGTTCCTTGACGGATTTGCCTTTGTTACTTTGTTCTTCTTGTTGAACAGCTTCGCTTGCCAGATCAGGTAATGAAGATTCGCTTTGATTAATATTTATCTCCGGTGCTGCATAAGCAGCACCGGAGATAAATATTAGTGTTATATAGCGGATCCATTGCAACATGTTTTTCCCTGTGGGAATTTAATTCTAAAATAATGTCTAATATTGTATTCCAGATAACGCAGCAACTGCACACCAGAAGTGCTAAACATAGTCTTAAAGTTATAACAATGAGACTTTGCTCATTTTTAATTAGTCGTTAATCTAATAGAGAGGATATTATAATATTTATATTAGGAATATATGATGCGAAACCATATATTCCAGTGATATTAAGAAATGACAAATTCAATGCGGGTTTTAGAAATTAAACCGTGACCATGCTGGCAGAAATAATCCACCGCACCACACGCTTTTAACACCTGTAACGGTTGGTGGCAGTCAGGGCAAAGTGCCTGGACGGTGAAATCTTTGTCGCAAGTTACGCAGTGAGCCGTCTCGCCTTGACGTTCGAGAGGGTTTTGGCAGACTGGGCAGCTGAGTTCCATAAATGATCCTCATATTTTCATGGGTTTCCCTTTCCATATGGAAAGGGAAACCAGATAAGTAATTACTTACTTTTCTTGATATGCTTCATCAGGCGCTTACGCTTGCGCATCTGGGTCGGCGTCAGGGTGTTACGCTTGTTCGCATATGGGTTTTCCCCTTCTTTGAACTGAATACGAATCGGCGTCCCCATCACATCCAGAGACTTGCGGAAATAGTTCATCAGATAACGCTTGTAGGAATCCGGCAGGTCTTTCACCTGGTTACCGTGAATCACCACAATCGGCGGGTTATAACCACCAGCGTGGGCATATTTCAGCTTCACGCGACGCCCGCGAACCAGCGGCGGCTGGTGATCTTCAACAGCCATGGTCATGATTCGTGTCAGCATAGACGTACCCACGCGACGGGTAGAGCTGTCATACGCTTCACGCACTGATTCAAAGAGGTTACCAACACCACTGCCGTGCAATGCAGAAATAAAGTGCACGCGAGCAAAATCGATAAAGCCCAGACGGAAGTCCAGCGTCTCTTTCACCTGCTCTTTCACTTCCTGGCTCAGGCCATCCCACTTGTTCACCACAATCACAAGTGAGCGCCCACTATTGAGAATAAAGCCCAGCAGGGAGAGATCCTGATCGGAAATACCTTCGCGTGCATCAATGACCAGCATCACCACGTTGGCGTCTTCAATGGCCTGCAACGTTTTGATTACTGAGAACTTCTCTACAGCATCGGTGATTTTGCCGCGTTTACGTACGCCTGCGGTGTCAATGAGTACATACTCACGTCCGTCACGTTCCATTGGAATGTAGATACTGTCACGCGTTGTGCCTGGCATGTCGTAAACCACAACGCGTTCTTCACCGAGAATACGGTTAGTGAGCGTAGACTTACCGACGTTCGGACGACCCACAATCGCCAGTTTGATCGGCAGACTTTGCGGGTCGAAGTCGTCTTCCTCTTCTTCTTCGCCGTTCTCTTGCGCTTCAAATTGCGCCCAGTATTCTGCGTCTTCGTCCACTTCTTCTTGCGGGGCGAGATCTTCCATCCACGGCAGAAGGACGTGCTCCAGCAGGCTTAATACGCCACGACCATGAGACGCGGCAATTGGGTAGATTTCGCCTAAACCGAGCGAATAGAAATCAACAACTGCCTGGTCTGGATCTAAACCATCAGTTTTGTTTGCCACCAGGAAGGTAGGTTTTTCTCGGGAGCGCAGGTGCTTGGCAATAGCTTCATCTGCCGGCATCAGGCCAGCACGCGCATCAACCATAAACAGTACAACGTCTGCTTCTTCAATCGCCAGCAGCGACTGTTCCGCCATGCGGGTTTCAACACCGTCTTCCGTACCGTCAATACCGCCGGTATCAATACAGATAAACTCGCGGCCTTCAATTTCTGCACGACCGTACTTACGGTCACGAGTCAGACCCGGGAAATCCGCAACCAGCGCATCTCGGGTGCGAGTTAGACGGTTAAATAACGTGGATTTTCCTACGTTAGGGCGCCCGACAAGCGCGACCACAGGTACCATGTTTAAAGCCTCATTTTTATAAATCATCAGACAACGATCGCTTTTTTTGCGTCGTTGTTAAAAACAGGAAAACGGCCCCTGTCCAGGAGCCGTTTTCAAAGTGAACGACAGAGACGATTAACGTGTAATGGAGTACACAGTCCCGTCTTTTGCCTGGATCAGCAGTTTGCCATCAGCGGCAACCGGTTCGGTCTGGAAACCGGAGCTATCAACTTTTTGCTGGGCAACGAAACGACCATCTTCGACATTAATCCAGTGCAGATAGCCTTCACTGTCACCCACCACCAGGTTGCCATTATACAGCACCGGAGAAGTCAGCAGGCGATGCAACAGATCGCTTTGCGTCCACAGCGTAACGCCGCCATCAATGGTCAATGCCATCACCCGGTCATTTTGATCGACCAGATAGATACGGTTACCGTCGACGATGAAATCATTCACCGAACCCAATTCGCGTTTCCACATAATCTGACCGCTGCGCAGATCAAGCGCCGTCAGGTTACCATTATAGGCCAGTGCAAAAACAACGCCGTTAATGATTACTGGAGTTGTGTCAACATCGCTCAGACGGTCGATTTCAGTAGAGCCGGTCGCCTGGGAGATGCGCTGTTGCCAAATCATCTGGCCCTGTTGCATCAGTACTGCACTGACGCGGCCATTATCACCACCAACGACTGCTGCGCCAAACGCTGTGGCTGGCGCAGATTCGCCACGCAAAGAGAGCGAAGGCATATCAAGGTTAACTGTCCATTTAACAGCACCGTCTGCTTCGTTCAGCGCTTGCAACTGACCATTACTGGTGTGGATAAGTACCAGACCATCGCTAACCACCGGGCGAGAAAGTGCTTCACCCGCGACTTTAGTTTGCCATGCTACAGTACCATCACTGGTATTCAGCGCGTAAACCTGCGCCTTTTCGCTGCCAATGTAAACATGACCACCTGCTACGGTCACGCCGCCAGAAAGCAATGCCGGCTCTTTAGACAACCAGCCATCTTTCTCGGCCAGACTGACAGACCAGATTTCTTTGCCGTCATCCGCATTCATCGCTTTTACTAAACCAGCGCGGTCTGCTGCATAGACAACGTTGTCCGCCAGTGCCGGATGAAGATTAGAATAGAAGTTGCCAATGCCGCTACCAACAGAGGTGCTCCACGCCGTGGTCGGCGTAAACTGGTTTTCAACGGTCGGCAATGGGGACATCTTTACCACATCTTCTTCGCTGTTAAACAGCGAACAGCCGCTTAAAAGAGTAACGGAAAGCAGTCCTGGCAGCAGTAATTTACGCAATTGCATCGGGTCCCTCTCAGATGGACAAATTATTAATTTTCATCTGCATCATTTCGCTCAGTGCCGGGGTAGCATCGCTTTTCACGCCTGCTTCCCATGCACTACGCGCACCTTGCTTATCACCTTTGCTCAGCAATGCTTCACCACGCAGGTCGGCAACAATGGCAGCCCACCCTTCACCTTTAATGGTTTCAAGGGTTTTCAGCGCGGCATCAGCCTGCTTGAGCTGCACCTGAACTCGGGCAAGACGCAGATTTATCACGGCTTTGAGATTTTCATCGCTCGTGTCCGCCAACCCCTGTTGCAATTGGGCGGCAGCTTTCTCTAGTTCATTTTTGTCAACAAATTGCTGCGCAAGTTCCAAAGAAGCCAGCGCGCCATAAGTATTTTTATTTTCAGCAGCGAATTTTTCCGCCGCCGGAATGCTGTCTGGTTTGCCTTCGCTAACTGCGGTAACCGCATTGTGATAGGCAAGGGAAGTGGAGCGTGCGGAATCAACCTGATGGCTGTTCCAGTAGCGCCAGCCAATCAGTGCGCCAACGCCCAAAATCACCCCAACAGCCAGTGCTTTGCCATTTTCAGCAAAAAAGCGTTTAACCGCTTCAACCTGGTCGTTTTCGTTCTCGTAAATTTCCACGCTGTCCTTCTCCTTCCTTAACCCAGTAACGTGCGCAAATGCGCGGCTACGCTATCCTGCGCAACTGCCGTTTGCTCACCAGAGCGCAAATCCTTCACTACTGCCGTGCCGTTGGCCACTTCGGACTCACCCAGCACCACAGCAACGCGTGCGCCCCATTTATCAGCACGGGCAAACTGTTTCTTAAAATTGCCGCCGCCGTGGTTGGTCATCAATTTCACACCCGGTAATTCATCACGCAGACGCTCAGCTAATGCCAGCGCCGCAGATTGTGTATCGGTGCCTGAAGCCACCAGGTATATATCGACAACGGGATCGGCTTTAAATTCCGGATTAACTGCCTGAACTAACAACACAAGACGTTCGAGGCCCATCGCAAAACCTACTGCCGGTGTTGCACGGCCACCCAGCTGTTCCACCAGACCGTCATAACGACCGCCTGCGCACACGGTTCCCTGGGAACCGAGGCTGTTAGTCACCCATTCGAAAACGGTACGATTGTAGTAATCCAGACCACGCACCAAACGCTGGTTGACGGTGTAGGCAATACCTGCGCTCTCAAGCAGTTTGCACAGACCAGCAAAATGCTCGCGAGACTCCTCGTCAAGATAATCGCCTAATTCCGGAGCGTCATTGAGTAACGCCTGCACTTCCGGATTTTTGGAATCCAGCACGCGCAGCGGGTTGGTGTACATGCGGCGTTTGCAGTCTTCGTCCAGCTTTTCTTTATGCTGTTCGAGGAATGCCACTAAAGCGTCGCGGTAGTTCGCTCGCGCTTCCAGTGAACCGATTGAGTTCAGTTCGAGGGTAACGTGTTCAGAGATACCCAGCGCACGCCACCAGCGAGCAGTAAGCATGATCAGTTCGGCGTCAATATCCGGACCTTGCAGACCGAAGACTTCACAACCTAGCTGATGGAATTGACGATAACGGCCTTTTTGCGGACGCTCATGGCGGAACATCGGCCCGATATACCACAGACGCTGTTCCTGATTGTACAGAAGACCATGCTCGATGCCGGCGCGTACACAGCCCGCCGTCCCTTCAGGGCGCAAAGTCAGGCTGTCGCCATTGCGATCCTCAAAGGTATACATCTCTTTTTCAACCACGTCGGTGACTTCACCAATCGCACGTTTGAATAGCGGGGTCTGCTCTACAATCGGCAAGCGGATTTCACTGTAACCGTAGCTGCCGAGCACGTTTTTCAGTGTGCCTTCAATGCGCTGCCAAATGGCCGTTTCGCCAGGCAGGTAATCGTTCATGCCGCGAATGGCTTGAATGTTTTTTGCCACGTTTATTCTCTTTCTGAATATAAAAATGAACCCTCAACGCTTCCGTCAATGTTTCGGGAGCTATGCGGGTTCAATCATACACGGGAAGCGAGGCGCTTCCCATCACGTTATTATTTTTCAACCTGCTGAACGTCAATTCGACGCGCTTCGTCCAGCTGACTGGCTTTTGCACGAATGCGCGCCTCCAGCTGATCGATCATGTCATTGTTGTCCAGACGGTCTTTGCGCACGCCATCTTCATAAAGGCCGCTTTTCTTGTTGCCGCCCGTGACGCCGAGTGTAGAAACCAGTGCCTCGCCAGGGCCATTCACCACGCAACCAATGATCGAAACGTCCATCGGGGTAATGATATCTTCCAGACGCTGCTCAAGTGCGTTAACCGTACCAATGACGTCAAACTCCTGACGAGAACAGGTCGGGCAGGCGATGAAGTTGATCCCGCGCGAACGGATTCGCAGCGATTTAAGGATATCGAAACCGACTTTGATCTCTTCAACCGGATCGGCAGCCAGCGAAACGCGCAGCGTGTCACCGATGCCTTCAGACAGCAGCAGACCTAAACCGATGGCAGATTTCACTGCCCCGCTGCGCGCGCCACCCGCTTCGGTGATCCCAAGATGCAGCGGCTGATCGATCTGTTTTGCCAGCAGACGATACGATTCTACTGCCAGGAAAACGTCTGACGCTTTAACACTGACTTTAAACTGATCAAAGTTCAGACGATCGAGATGATCAACATGGCGCATGGCGGACTCAAGCAACGCCTGCGGCGTCGGTTCGCCATACTTTTCTTGCAGATCTTTTTCCAGCGATCCCGCGTTAACGCCAATACGGATCGGAATGTTTTTATCGCGCGCACAGTCAACCACCATGCGAATACGCTCTTCATTACCGATATTGCCTGGGTTAATGCGCAGGCAATCGACACCGTATTCCGCCACTTTCAGCGCAATGCGATAGTCAAAGTGGATGTCGGCCACCAGCGGTACGTTAACCTGCTGTTTGATGAGTTTGAACGCTTCTGCCGCGTCCATCGTCGGTACTGAAACACGGACGATATCGGCACCAACACGTTCCAGTGCCTTGATTTGATTGACCGTCGCTTCGACGTCTGTCGTGCGCGTATTAGTCATGGACTGTACGGCGATGGGAGCTCCATCGCCAATCGGCACATTCCCAACGTAAATACGTGTTGATTTTCTACGTTGAATTGGAGCCTGGTTATGCATGCAAAATCTCCCGCGTTACCCGTCTGTTACTGCGCCGGTGATTGTTCGGCATTTAGGGTCAGACGCGCAACCTGGTTAGTTCTGATAAAACGACTCAGATCGACAGGTTTCCCTTGATACTGGATCTGTACTGCGGCTGGCGCACCAATTTTCAGTTTGTACGGCGCCTGACCGGCTAAATTCAAGTTACCGCCTTTACGCTGCATCCCGCTGAACAGTTTTTTGCCGGTAGAATCGGTGACTTCCAGCCAGCAATCGGCAGTAAAGTTCATGACCAGCGCATTCGGGTCAGCCGCTGGTGTTGTTACACCAGCCTGATCGGTTGGCAATGGTGCAGCAGCATCTGGCGTCGTTGCCGTTGGCGCGGTCGTAGCCGCGGTATCCACATTCGCCTGCGAAGGCGGAACAACTGCGTTCTGCTGTGGTTCAACGGCAGGGGCTGGGGTGGTCACGTCTGACGTTTGCGTGTTTGCAGCGGTAGTATCCGCAGGTGCTGACGTCGTGGTGGAGTCACTCTGACTAGCATTTGAGGAGGTATCTAACGGCACGCTCTGCGCCTGGTCGCTATTACCGTTCAGTTCCGCTGTGGTCTGATCGGCCATAGTCGTGATCTCTTCCTGCTGGGCTTTGTGATCTTGCCACCACCAGGCACCGCTCAGTCCAATCACCACGAATAACACCAGCCAGGTGAAGGTCATCAGCCAGCCATCGCGTTTTTTACGTCGCTTGCCGAGAGAGAAACTCTGCATGGGCGCAACTTTTGCGGCCCGTAACGGAGCCTGTTTTTCCAGCCCCGGCAGCAGTTCTTCTTCCGGAATATGCACCAGTCGTGCATAAGACCGGATATACCCGCGCAGGAATGTTGATGCAAGGTCGGCTGGCGCCTTATCCTCTTCAATATCGCGTACCGTGGAAACCTTCAGACAAAGTCGTTCGGCAACGGCTTGCTGGCTAAGTCCAAGTTGTTCGCGGGCATTACGCAAGCGAGCGCCGGTAGTAAGTGCTTCATTTTGGTCGTGCGTGGCTTCAGTATTCATTCGCTGCAGGTACGTTTAAATGAGAATTGAGATGCCGGTGAGTCATCATACTCACCCACACCGCGAGACATCCATTAAGTTAACCTTTATCATACAGTATAAGACTGTCTGTGTGCTCATGACAAAGCCCACATGAATCAAAGCTAACTCACTGTTGCATCGTTACATACTGCCTTAAAGTCAGCAAAAACGCACCGTTAATATTGATCAGACAATTGCAACTTAATGCTATATTCATAAAAGATTACGCCACGGTACAAAAAGTAACCGTGGCGCAAGAGACATCAAACCGTTTTCACGTCGATGGCTTCTCCCTGCATCCGTTTGCGCAGGGTACGTTTAGTACGGTCGATAACCTCGCCCGCTAATTGCCCGCAGGCTGCGTCGATATCATCCCCACGCGTTTTACGCACGATGGTTGTGAACCCATAGCTCATCAACACTTTTGAGAAGCGATCGATACGACTGTTCGAACTGCGGCCATACGGCGCGCCCGGGAACGGGTTCCACGGAATCAGGTTGATCTTACACGGCGTATCTTTCAGCAGCTCCGCCAGTTGATGCGCGTGCTCAGTACCGTCGTTAACATGGTCAAGCATCACGTATTCAATAGTGACTCGGCCTTGATTGGCGTTGGATTTCTCCAGATAACGGCGCACCGCAGCAAGGAACGTTTCGATATTGTACTTTTTGTTGATCGGTACAATTTCGTCACGAATTTCGTCGTTCGGCGCATGCAGAGAGATTGCCAGCGCAACGTCAATCATATCGCCCAGTTTATCCAGTGCCGGAACAACACCCGATGTAGAGAGCGTCACGCGACGTTTAGACAAGCCAAAGCCAAAATCGTCGAGCATGATTTCCATCGCCGGAACGACATTGTTCAGGTTGAGCAGCGGTTCGCCCATGCCCATCATCACTACGTTAGTGATCGGGCGCTGACCGGTGACTTTTGCTGCGCCGACGATTTTCGCCGCACGCCACACCTGGCCAATAATTTCCGACACCCGCAGGTTACGGTTGAAACCTTGCTGGGCAGTGGAACAGAATTTACACTCCAGCGCACAGCCAACCTGCGAGGAGACGCAAAGTGTGGCGCGGTCGTCTTCCGGAATGTACACCGTTTCAACGCGCTGATCGCCCACGGCAATTGCCCATTTAATGGTGCCGTCAGATGAACGCTGTTCTTCAACCACTTCCGGTGCGCGGATCTCCGCCACCTCTTTCAGTTTGCCGCGCAACACTTTGTTGATGTCGGTCATCTCATCAAAGTTGTCGCAGCAATAGTGATACATCCACTTCATCACCTGATCGGCGCGGAAGGGTTTTTCACCTAAATCTTTAAAAAACTCCCGCATCTGCTGACGGTTGAGATCCAGCAGGTTGATTTTTCCATCTTTCGTGGTGACGTTTTCAGGTGTGACTAATTGTTCAGACATATGCTATTCCGGCCTCGTTATTACACGTTATGGCCCCTGGAGGGTTGAAAAAAGAAACGCCCCGGTGAGCTACTGCTCGTCCGGGGGCGCTGCATTGTACAAATTCTGGCGCATGGATGCCACGTTTGCACGCGGCATTTACGAAAATATTAACGTGTGCGCGGACACACTTCGCCTTCACCGAAGAAGAAGGCGATTTCGCGAGCGGCAGATTCGACGGAATCAGAACCGTGGGTACCGTTTTCGGTCAGGCTGTCAGCGTAATCAGCGCGCAGAGTACCGGCCAGTGCGTTTGCCGGATTGGTCGCGCCCAGCAGATCGCGGTGACGCTGAACGGCGTTTTCACCTTCCAGCACGGAAACCACGATCGGGCCAGAGGTCATGAACTCAACCAGACCATCAAAGAACGGTTTTCCATCGTGTTCAGCATAAAAGCCACGAGCCTGTTCAACGGTCAGGTGCAGCATTTTGGTACCGACAATTTTGAATCCAGCAGCTTCAAAGCGCGCAAAGATATTACCAATAACGTTTTTTTGCTACCGCATTTGGTTTGATGATGGAAAAAGTACGTTCAATAGCCATTTTTACCTCTGTAAATTATTCTGTTGTTGTCTGTACCAGCGTACGAGATGGCGCGGATTATAATGAGCTACAGGGCCGTTGACTATTGATGAAGGTAACATTTTTTTAAAATAAACCGAGTTTAAGCAACAAAATCTGACAAAACAGACTACTGCATGGCAAATCTCACCGTCGCGACCTGTCCCATTTCATCCATCACCAGTAACTGATAATCACCTTTTTCACTCAAACGCAACGTAATGTTACGCCCACGTTCAGTTAACGGCGCACCATTAAGAAACCACCATCGTCCACCTGCGCCACCCGTGGTTTGCACAGGCAAAGAAGCATCAGCAGTGCCAGGTAAACGTTTAATAATCGCGCCATCGCGAACGCCTGTCAGCTGCAGCGGGAGCTGGGCATCGTGACCGTACGGCGGGCAACTTGTTGATGCCGATGGCAGGCGTGCGGCGCGGCGCTCCGATGCGGGCAGCCAGGGTTCCAGCGGTAGCGGCCAGACATTTATCATTTCTTGTCGCGCCTGAGGGCAATCAGCGGCAACACGTTTGCCGTTTTCATCCAGCCAGATGGGGAAACGAATGCCGTTAATGCCTTCCTGCTCCGGCAGTAATAGCGTTGGCGGCTGGCTCCCGTCCAGCAGCCAGGTTGCCAGGCGGCGGCGACAGTTACCGTCACCTTCCGGCAAAGACTGTCCGCCAGGCCAGCAGATAACGCCACGGCTTACGGAGTCAGGACGCGGGTCTTCCGGCAGATTCGCACTGCGCGACAGTAAGATATTATTGACCTGATTCAACAGCGGTACGGCACTGGCAAAGCCAAACTGGCCGACTACCGGCGTGCCGTCCGGCCTGCCGGTCCAGATACCGATCACATAGCGAGCGTTTATCCCTATTGCCCATGCATCGCGATAGCCATAACTGGTTCCTGTTTTCCACGCCAGTGGTACGACGCGTGGCAAGGCACCATCCGGAAGCGGCTGCGCTTCATCTGCCATAATACGGCGGATAATCCACGCGGCCCCCGGCGACATTAACGGTCGCTCAAGTAATGGGTCGCCCGGCTGTAAGCGCAACTTACCTGCCTTACCGTGGCGAGCAAACGCGGTATACGTTGCGGCCATATCTTCCAGTTTTGCACCAGCGCCGCCGAGAATGAGCGAAAGATTGGGCGCAGCACCGTTGGGCAAATACAACGGCAATCCAACATTGCGTAATTTTGCCGCAAACCGTTTCGGGCCATAGGCTTCCAGCACCTGCACAGCAGGTAAGTTCAGCGAGCGCACCAGCGCCTCGCTCATGCTGATCGGGCCATGAAAACCGCTGTCAAAGTTACCGGGTCGATAATCACCGGTGCGTCGGGGGACGTCTTGCAACAGCGATGCCGGGTGGATCAAACCTTCATCCAGCGCCAGACCATAAACAAATGGTTTGAGCACCGATCCTGGCGATCGGATCGCATTAACCATATCAACATGACCAAAGCGTGAATCATCGTTGAGATCGACCGATCCTACCCAGCCGCGAACACGCATATCGGTATGATCAACCACGATCATTGCCAGTGAGCTGCGCGCCGGCAATCGTCCTTTCCAGTTTTGCGCCAGTTCTTCCAGACGTCGTTGAAGACCTGCATCCAGCGTAGTAACGATTTTGTCGCTTTTACTTTTACCGAGCATCATGCGCGAAAACAACGGTGCCAGTTGCGGCATTTGTCGGGGGGCCAGCCAGATGGGCTCTTCACTAGATTCTTTTACCTGCTCACGGGACCACACACCTTGCGCAGCCATCCGTTTGAGCACTTTATTACGTGCGGCCTCGGCACGTTCCGGCCAGCGATCCGGGCGCAGTCGGCTAGGCGCTTGCGGTAACACCGCCAACATTGCTGCCTCGGAATAGCTCAAATTTGCAGGCGATTTCCCGAGATAAGCCCAGCTTGCCGCACCGATCCCCTGTAAAGTACCGCCAAACGGGGCGCGGTTAAGATACAAGGTCAGAATTTCACGTTTAGACAGGTGCCATTCCAGTTGAAATGCGCGCCAGAGTTGGCGAATTTTACCGCCAAAGGTTTTCGAATGTGGATCAAGCAGGCGAGCTACCTGCATAGTGAGCGTACTGCCGCCGGAGATAACCCGACCAGAAGTAAGATCCTGCCAGGCAGCACGAGCCACCGAGAATGGGTTCACGCCTGGATGCTTCCAGAACCAGCGATCTTCGTAATTGATCAGTGCTTCGAGATAACGCGGAGAAACATCTTCGATGGTTACCGGATAACGCCAGATGCCATCAGCATCGGCAAAGCGCCAGAGCGGCGTCCCATCCTGCGCCACGACGACGCGTGCGGGGTTAACTTCATGTAGCGGCAGAGGCCAGAGTTTATCTGCCCCCCACGCCGCCAGAATGATAATAAAGGGCGTGACTGCCAGCGTTATCCAGCAGCCACGTTTGGTTAACAGACGAGCCATTTACGGTCTGATAATCAGCAAATCTTCAGTAGCGCCAGTCGCCCGCCATTGGGGAACATACATTGATTCCACCATCGGTTGCGGAACCTGATACGTTCCCGGCGTTACCGCCCGTGCCAGATACACCAGCGTTACCGGCTGATATTCATCAACAACAACCGCCGCCACAAAGCGATCGTCCCGAAACTCAATATGCTTAATGTTCGCTTGTTGCATTTGATTGAGTAGGTTTTGCACTTCGCTGCCACTTTGCTCCAGGCTGGCGCTGCCGTTAGCCAGGTTCTGGTTTTCCAGTTCCAGGCCCGCTGGCAGTAAATCAACGACCAAAGCATCCGGCACGCTGTCACTGGCTTTTACCTGCAACCAGACCAGCACCAGATCGCCGCTACGCAACGAGTCCAGAGACTTACTCTTACCGTCAGTACCAAGAATATGACGCTCAATTTGCAGCACATTGCTCGCTGGTTGTGGTGCGGATTGCGGATAACCGCTGGCATCCACACGCAGCCATAACGGCTGGTCACCACGGTTGGTCACCTGCAAGGTGGCAAGTTGATCGCTATTCAGATTGCTGTTTTGCGCTTTCTCGCCTGTCAGCGGCTCAGTTGAGAAAGAGGTTTGCGCCTGCCATTTACCCGGTAAATCCTGAATCGTACGGGCAGCCAGGAACAACGCGTTACTTTCCTGCGTCGAGAGCCAGCGTTCACCGAACGCCTGCTGAGAAAGCGTGTTCAGCAAAGTGTTCTGCTCATCGGGTAGCAGTTTATTTTCTTCAAGTAAGGAGAGCATTAACGCGTTGTCGCGCAGTGGGCTACCGTAATCACCCAGCCATTTCCGTTCATCGTTACGCGGCGTTTTCAGCGCCAGCGCAATCGCTTCTTCACCACGCGTCGCATCACCCATGGTTTTCAGCGCAACGCCAAGTTGCAGCAGCGGTAAACCAGAAGCCGCATCTGCACGACGCTCCCAGATTTCGCGTAGTGCACCCAGCGGTGCTTTTTGCTGCCGTGCCAGCACCAGTGCAGCGTAAGACTGAACGGCAAACTTACTGGCTTTAAGATTATCAGCGTACGGAATCGACATCATGCCCGGATCTTGTAAATAGCGCAGCAGACGCTCGTTTCCACGATTAATGGTTTCTGTCGGCACGCTGTAACCCTGTTCACCAGCACGGATCAGGAAATCCATCACGTAGGCGGTCAGCCAGTACTCTTCGTCACCGTTTTTATCCCACAGGGCAAAGCCGCCGTTATCACGTTGCATTTGCAGCAAACGAGAAATGCCAATATCGACTGCCGCACGGCGTTTATCATCGCTGTCGCCTTTTATCCCCAACGCCTGTAGCTGGGCAGCGTTGGTATAAAGTGACGGGAACAGGCCGCTGGTGGTTTGCTCCAGACAGCCGTACGGATACGCTTTTAACTCTTTGATATAACGTGCGATGTTCAGCGGTGGTTTGCCGCTCAACAACAACTGCCCTTCCAGCGTAACAGGAGAGAAGTTTTGCAACCCATCAGCCGGGAGCGCCCATGTCTCACCAGGCTGCAACGCCGTACCGTAATTGACCGTTTGTGCCGGGAATGCCGGACGGACGCCGATTTTCCACTGCTTATGCTGATCGGCAACGGTTTCACCTGGTAACGCTAACCCGCTAATGGTGGCCTGAATTTCACCATCGCCAAACCCCGTCAGAGCACGCACCGGGATAAACAGCGTGGTTCGCACACCTGGCGCTAATTCAACTGGTGCGGGAGAATTACTCACCAGTTCAAGCAAGCCACTGGCGGTCAGAGCAACGTTAAGTTTTTGCGGTTTATCGGTAAGATTAGTGATGTCCAGCGTCAGACGAGAGGTGTCGCCGCTAGCCATAAAGCGCGGCATGTTCAGTTCCGCTATCACGGGTGCCGCAACAACCACTTTGCTTTCGTTGCTGCCGAAATCATCTGCTGTCCATGCTTGCGCCATGACGCGCAATTCACCGTTAAAATCGCCAATCGGCAATGTAACCGTGCCTTCGCCCTGTTCGTTGAGCGTTACCGGCAGCGCCTGTTGCGCGACAATATTGACGTGATTTACTGGCGGTTTGCCACCGCGTTTCAGTTCATCACCATCACCACCAAAGCGCAGTGCAGCCAGACGCCCCTGACCTTCAATAACCTGACCGTAAATATCATAAATGTCTGCGCCATAGCGTTTCTGACCAAAGAACGCCTGCCACGGATCTGGCGTGACGTAGTCAGTAATATTCAGCACACCACTATCAACGGCAGACACCAGCACATTCACCTGTTTAGGCTTCTCGCCATTTTTAGTGCTGGCTTTAATTTTCACGGTTAATGGTTGATTGGGACGCATTTTTGCTGGTGTTTCCAGCGCGAGATCGAGGCGACGGTTTTCATCACCAAGCGGCAAATGCAACACACCAACCGCGCGTTTTGGCGTCGCGGAGCGAGATTTATCACCAGGACGCACCACCAGCGTACTTAAATACAGATCATGGCGATTCCAGGTTTTATCGACCGGAATCGTCAGATCCAGCCCTTGAGCCAGAACATCAATCTCTTGCCACCACAGCGGCCCTTCACTGGACTCGACCATCGCATAACCTTTACCCGCCGTTGGCGCGGCGATATGCAACTTAATGGTGTCGCCCGGGCGATAACTGGCTTTATCCAGTTTCAGCGTGACACGATCCGGACGCACTGCGCCGCTACCGTCGCTATTGTCCTGCCAGCTATATCCGGCCCAAAAACGCACGCTACTGACCGCTTCATTCGGCGCTTTGACTTCCAGACGATAAGCGCCCCACTCTACCGGAAATCTGACCTTGCCGGTTTCGTCCGCTTTCAGATCCAGCGTTTGCTCATTTTCGATCAAATCTTTTTGATCGAACTGTGACTTCCAGCCTTCATCTTCCGACCAGTTCCAGTAGTAATCGCGACGTTCGCGAATCAGTCGCACCTGCAAGCCCGACACTGCTTTTTTCACGCCCTGCGCATCGCTATAAACGATATCAAAAACAGCGTTACTGTCTTCATCAACAATGGGCTGTTTTACCATGCTGTCAGTGCGATAATCGTAAACTGATTTTGAAGAGAACTGCGGACGGATCCCTGGCAGCGCATCGGCAGGCCAGATAGCCTGTTCAGCGCGGCGCGTCACCGGGCGACCACCCGATTCCAGCAAACTCCCCTGGAAAATAACCTGTAATGGGGAATGTACTTCCTTCCACTGGCTTTCAGTGGAAACTTCGCCACGCCCTTTATCATCCAGCGTCAACTGAACTTCATCCAGCGTGCGGGAAAGGTTTTCGGCAGCAATATCGCCAAATTCGAAACCAGGCAATGCAGAAACCGCTTCACGCAGCGGCCGCAAGAAAAGCTGTCCCTGCAAGGTATTGCCATTAGCGGGCGCACCGTACAGGTAGTACCCCACCACGGAGAATTTCACTTCATCTTTTGGTGTTAATGGCGTTTTCTCGCCGGTCAGATTCAACGCCATGCGCTCCGGCATAAAATCTTCGACGTGGAAATCCCACATCCGATACTGGTTATCCCCAGTGTTGGCTCGGATATGCCACATTCCGGTTGCCGCAGTGCTATCCAGCGGCCAGGTAAAGTGGTAGAGGCCATTTTCCGGCTGGCTAACAACACTACGCAGTACCTGCCCGTCAGGTTTAATCACGTCCAGTTTGATGGGTTGATCCGGCAGAGCTTTACCGTCTGCATCACGCAGTAAGCCGTTGAGGATGACCGTTTCGCCAGGGCGATAAAGATCGCGCGGGCCAAACATAAAGAACTGTTTGCTGTAGCCTGGCGCGCCAGCAATGTTAAATTCCGCTAAGTCCAGTGCCGGTAGTTTTAAATCGAGCAGCGTTGTTTGACCGTCTTTACGCGCCAGCAGTAGCGCCGCATTTTTATCATTTTCCAACTGCACATGGCCCTGTGAATCACTGGTCGCCTGAGTCAGAGTCTGCCCTTTCTCATTTAATAGCGAGACTTCAATTCCTTGCTGGGCCGCGCCGTTTTCCAGGCTTTGAGTAAAGATATCCAGACGATTGTGATAACGGTGGGCCGATACGCCGATATCACTTAACGTAAATAGCGTGGCTGGATTACTGTAATCGTAATGTCCGGCCTGATTCATTACAGCCAGATACACGCCCGCCTGCTGAAGCGGCTTGATATCGCCCAGCGGCAGCAATAATTTTTCACGAGTGTTTCGCGCGGGATTGAGATCAAACCGCCCGGTATAGACCAGGTCCGCCATCTCCAACAGTTTGTCCGATTGCCAGTTCGCCAGCGAATTGCGGTATTCCCATTGGCTAATGAAAGCTGGCAGCGATTCCGGCTTAACACGGAAGAAGTTAACATCGACATTGTTAACGTTGAGCGCCATTACCGGCAGTCCTTCCACGACTTTTCCGGGTAGCAGCGAACCACGGCTGGCAAAGCCGACGCTGGGTTGGATATCGCGGGTGGTGATGGTTTTTTCGTAATCTTTACTGAAGGTTGCGTTATTGAGTGCCTTAACTTCCTTGCCAATAGTGACGATCAAATCACGTTTCGGTTCGAGGTGGCGTAAACGCAGTTCTTTGAGATTATCTGACAACTCCCAGGCGCCATCCACTTTGCCGCTCTTTTTATCGACGACATGAATAACACGCGAGAAGTCCTGATCCGGGTCGAGGGGGACAGAGAAAGTCAGTACCAGCGTGGCTGCGCCATCGAGCTGTACCTCAGAGAGATCCAGCAATGTCAGTGCCTTACCCGCACTCTGGTGTGCCAGTTTTTGTCGCGCCGGCGAGGAGAGTTTCGCAGAAGTCGCATTTGTCGAAGATGACTCTTTAGCAACTTCAGAAGACGTATCTTTTTTCACTGCAGTTGGCGCGTTATCGTTGTTGTCGCACCCTGCCAGCGCCAGCATCAACATACAGGCGGCTAAGCGTAACTTTTTCATCTCTCATCCCTGCCACAATGGCCCGTTAGCAACGTCGAATGATTATTATGCGTGAGAAATGACGTTATGTAATTCACTATCACATCTACAAAATCCGAATTTTAGTGAGAAATGTGGCTCAGGCAGCCAAATCAGCCTCTTTTGCTTGTCGCTTTTCGGCAAACATCCGACAATTTAACTTAACCCCGGCAAAAATGGAGATGCCTATGTCCACGACATGGTTTGTAGGAGCCGACTGGCTCGCCGAACATATTGATGACCCGGAAATTCAGATTATTGATGCTCGTATGGCGCCGCCCGGGCAGGAAGAGCGAAACGTTGCCCAGGAGTATCTGAACGGTCATATCCCCGGTGCAGTATTTTTCGATATCGAAGCTCTCTCTGATCATCACATCCCCCCTTCCGCACATGCTGCCTCGCCCGGAAACGTTCGCCGTCGCGATGCGTGAACTGGGCGTTAATCAGGACAAGCATCTGATTGTCTATGATGAAGGAAACCTATTTTCTGCGCCGCGCGCGTGGTGGATGCTGCGCACTTTTGGTGTGGAGAAAGTGTCAATCCTTGGCGGTGGCTTAGCGGGCTGGCAACGTGATGATCTGCTGTTAGAAGAAGGTGCAGTGGAACTGCCGGAAGGAGAGTTTAACGCCGCGTTTAATCCTGAAGCCGTGGTGAAAGTAACCGATGTATTATTGGCAAGCCATGAAAATACGGCGCAAATTATTGATGCCCGCCCGGCTGCGCGTTTTAACGCGGAAGTTGATGAACCTCGCGCAGGTTTACGTCGCGGACATATTCCCGGCGCGCTGAATGTTCCGTGGACAGAACTGGTGCGCGAAGGCGAACTGAAAACGACCGATGAACTGGATGCGATATTTTTTGGTCGCGGCGTCAGCTATGACAAACCAATTATTGTCAGCTGCGGCTCTGGTGTAACGGCAGCCGTGGTTTTGTTGGCACTCGCAACGCTGGATGTGCCAAACGTGAAACTGTACGACGGCGCATGGAGTGAATGGGGCGCGCGGGCAGATTTACCGGTTGAGCCATTGAAATAAGCTTTTTACAGGCAATAAAAAACCGCCGAATTTGGCGGTTTTTTATTGCTGGTCTGGTTCGCGGCCTTTCCAGCAGGTTGACTTGTGTTGCATGAACAACGCAGGTGCTTCACAGCAGAGCAATACTCGCCAGTAACTCTCTTTTTGTCAAGCCAAAGAGAGTAATTTTTGTTCAGCCAGTGTATTATCCACTATGGCCCTTTCCGCCGTCTCGCAAACGGGCGCTGGCTTAAGGAAAGGATGTTCCATGGCCGTAAATGCAGGTGTTTCACAGCGCTTGCTATCGCGGCAATATCGCCAGTGGTGCTGTCGTGATGCGGTCTTCGTATGGACCGCACAATGAAGATACGGTGCTTCTGTATCGTACTTATTGTTTCTGGTGCGCTGTTTTCCGAAGTAAATAATAACCGGAGTCTCTCCGGTAACAATTTACTGGTGGTTAACAACCTTCAGAGCAGCAAGTAAGCCCGAATGCCGCCCTTTGGGCGGCATATTTTATATTATCCGATTCTGTTTAAAGTCACGCAAAAAACCACCCCAGCGACGTTCATAGAATGGCGCAATATGTTCGGTAATAAAGTGGCTAATTCCTTTTTCCTCTTTTTTTACCTGGCAAATATCTATCGGTTCATCGCCAGGTAATGTATCGGTCGCTACACTTCCCGCCGCCTGAATAATTTCTTCGATATCACCATCGGCTTCAATGCCAATAAGTAAATTAGGCTGTGCCTCTTCGTTCTCTTTAATTGAACAAATAAAAGCACGCTTCACTGGCTTAATGGTTTTAAATAAGGTGGTGAGTGAATCAATCATTTGTGCTGGTGGCTCTGCGACTTCCGATAATATCAGCGATTCACCGCCTTCCAGTACTTCCTGACTGCTCAGCGGATTCCCTTCTTCACCAATCAGCAAACTGATTTCACGCGGCATAAATTCTTTACCGGTTGGCAGTTTGGCATTAAGGAAGAGCGTTTCACCAAGAGTCATCTCAAATAATGTGCGAACGGGCATTACGACAAATGCCTGTTCGTCTTCAACCGCCTGTTGAAGCGCTTCTAATGAGGTGAAAAAAGGAATGACGCTGGTGCCGTCTTCTTTTTCCCAGTGCTGTAAATCAAGCGCGCTATCTTCAACCACAGCCTCGCCCTGCGCCGCCGTACCCGGCACCCAGACGGTGGATTCCAGTAGAGTACGGAAAAAGGCCGGGCGGTGCGCCGGTTCGGTTGCTGCTTTTTCCAGCAGGTCTTCAAGTTCGTTTTTTGTTTCGGACATAAGAACCACAATTCATTCAACGTTCGGGGCACAAGTGCCTGATGCGCTACGCTTATCAGGCCTACAAGGGAACCGCAATATATTGAATTTGCAATACTTTGTAGGCCGGATAAGGCGTTTACGCCGCATCCGGCATATTAGTTTACGCCGTTAACAGATTAGCAATCGTGCGCACACCAAGTCCCGTAGCGCCCGCAGACCACTGTTCAACCGGCGCTTTACGGTAAGTCGCCGAGCAGTCGATATGCAGCCAGCCTTGCTGATAGTTCTCAACAAAATGCGACAGGAAGCCCGCCGCCGTACTTGCACCTGCCGGATACGCCGCGCTTCCGGTGTTGTTCAGTTCGGCAAAGTTAGACGGCAGCTGGCTGCGGTGGAACTCCGCCAACGGCAGACGCCAGAACGGTTCGTTCTCCTGCGCGGCACTCGCCAGCAAGCGACCGGCAAGCGCATCGTCAAAACTGAACAGCGCGTGATAATCATTACCCAGCGCGGTTTTCGCCGCCCCGGTGAGGGTCGCCGCATCAATGATCAGTTCCGGTTTCTGCGCACTGGCATCAATCAGGCCATCGGCCAGCACCAGACGCCCTTCGGCATCAGTGTTCATCACTTCAACTTTTTTACCGTTGCGATAGGTGATGATATCGCCCAGCTTGAACGCATTGCCGCTGATCAGGTTATCCGCACAGCAGAGGAACAGCTTCACGCGCTTATTCAATCCGCGAGTAATGGCAAATGCCAGCGCCCCGGTAACCGTTGCCGCGCCGCCCATATCCGACTTCATTGAGTCCATAAACGCGGTCTGTTTGATGCTGTAACCGCCGGAATCAAAGGTGATGCCTTTACCTACCAGGCACGCGTACACCGGCGCTTCTTTATCGCCAGTTGGGTTGTAATCCAGCGCCAGCAATACCGGAGAACGTTCTGAACCGCGTCCGACGGTGTGCAGCCCCATATAACCTTGCTCACGCAGATCTTCGCCTTTGGTGATCCGATAAGTCACACGATCGCCCGCGACGTTGCTGATCAGATCAACAGCACGCTGTGCCAGTTGCGATGGTCCCAATTCTTCTGCCGGTGCGTTGATGGTGTCACGCACCCAGTCGATGATCATCAGGCGGTTATCCAGTTCCTGGCGCTGGGCATCGTCCAGATCCGGCCACTCCACTTTACGCGTGCCTTTCGGGGCTTTGTAACCTTGCCAGAATGCCCAGCAGCGATCCGCATCCCAGCCTTCACCGCTTAGCTGAACATGTTTGATGCCCAGACCGTCAATCTTGCGCGCCGCACGCTGGATCAGCCCCAGATCGTCCGCTCCATTCAAATGCAGGGTAATGCCATCATTATTAATGCTGTAAGTCGCTTTTTCTCCCCAACGTGCGTCGGCAGGCTGGGTAGAGAGGGTAATTTTCATCGCTTCTGTCATTTTAGTTATCCTTATTCGTTTAACAGCAAAACGGGCTACCCCAGGCAGCCCGTTTATTCATTCGGCTTCGTCCAGCCAGACTAACAAAATCGCTTCGAGGATTTTCTCGTTGGATGCCTGCGGATCGTCGTCGAAATCTTCCAGATCGCAAATCCACTGATGCATATCGGTGAATCGAACCGTTTTCGGATCAAGATCGGGATACGCATCGTACAGTGCTTCGCCAATTTCGCGGCTATCGGTCCACTTAAGTCCCATACTAACCTCTGTTAATGCTCACGCGCATGGTTGATAGTGTAACGCGGGATTTCGACCACTAAATCTTCGTCGGTAACGCGCGCCTGGCAGCTTAAACGGCTTTCCGGCTCCAGTCCCCAGGCTTTGTCCAGCATGTCGTCTTCCTGCTCTGAGCTTTCCGGCAGTGAGTCAAAACCTTCACGAACGATGCAGTGGCAGGTGGTGCAAGCACAGGATTTTTCACAGGCGTGTTCAATCTCGATACCGTTACGCAGCGCAACGTCGAGAATGGTTTCACCGCTATTCGCTTCCAGAACAGCGCCATCAGGGCAGAGATCCTGATGAGGCAAAATAACAATCTTTGGCATATTAAACCTCGTCCACGGAATGGCCTTTCAGCGCACGACGAACCGACTGGTCCATGCGGCGAGCGGCGAAATCCTGGGTTTGTTTGTCTACGTTTTTAATCGCTTGTTCGATGGCGTCAACATCATCGCCCTGCGCCACTTCACTCAGGTGAGCGGCAGCATCGTCAATAACCTGACGCTCTGCGGCGCTTAACAGCGCGGCATCAGCAGCCAGCGCGCCGTGCAGACTTTCCAGCACACGCGCCGCTTCTACTTTTGTTCTGCCAGCATACGGGCTTTTACGTCCTGCTCGGCATAGCTCATTGAGTCTTTGATCATCGAGGCGATTTCGCTGTCGGTCAGGCCATAAGAAGGTTTCACCTGAATAGACGCCTCAACGCCGGTGGATTTCTCCATCGCCGTCACGCTCAAAAGACCGTCGGCATCGACCTGGAACGTCACGCGAATATGCGCGCCGCCAGCCGGTAACGCCGGAATACCACGCAGCGCAAAACGCGCCAGCGAGCGGCAGTCCTGCACCAGTTCGCGCTCACCCTGCATTACATGGATAGACATCGCCGTCTGGCCATCTTTAAAGGTGGTGAAATCCTGGGCGCGGGCCACCGGAATCGTGGTATTACGCGGGATCACTTTCTCCACCAGGCCGCCCATCGTTTCGAGGCCCAGCGACAGCGGGATCACATCCAGCAACAGCATTTCGCTGTCCGGTTTGTTACCCACCAAAATATCCGCCTGAATCGCCGCGCCAATAGCGACGACTTTATCCGGGTCGATGGAAGTCAGCGGTGGACGACCGAAAAATTCGCCTACACGTTCACGCACCAGCGGCACGCGAGTAGAACCGCCAACCATCACCACTTCCAGCACTTCATCAGCTTCTACGCCAGCGTCTTTCAGCGCACGACGACAGGCCAGTAAGGTTCGTTTTACCAGTGGCGCGATCAGTTCATTGAATTGTTCACGGCTGATTTCGCCCTGCCAGCCCGCAACATTCACGGTCACAGAGTCCGCATCGCTCAGCGCGATTTTGGCTGCAATGGCGGCATCCAGCAGTTCACGCTGAACGCGGTTATCGCTACGATCAGGAATGCCCGCCTGCTCGCGAATATAATCCGCCAGCAGATGGTCGAAATCATCGCCACCGAGCGCGGAATCACCGCCGGTCGCCAGCACTTCAAACACGCCGCGACTTAAGCGCAGAATGGAAATATCAAACGTCCCGCCACCGAGGTCATAAACGGCGATCACGCCTTCCTGACCGGAATCCAGCCCGTAGGCGATTGCCGCAGCGGTCGGTTCGTTAAGTAAGCGCAGGACGTGAAGGCCCGCCAGACGCGCCGCGTCTTTGGTGCCCTGACGCTGGGCATCGTCAAAGTACGCCGGAACGGTGATAACTACACCATCCAGCTCGCCTGCCAGGGCTTCAGTTGCCCGCGCCGCCAGTGCTTTGAGGATGTCCGCCGAAACGCGCACCGGGTTCAGCAGCCCCGCCGCCGTTTCAATCATCGGCAGGCCGTTTTCGCTGGCCTGGAATTGATAAGGCAGATGCGGATAGCGTTGCTGGATATCAGCCAGCGAGCGCCCCATCAGGCGTTTAACAGAACTAATGGTGTTGGCGGTGTCAAGCGCTGCGTTAGTACGCGCGTCATAACCCACCGAATGCCCTTGCTGTTGATAGTGAACAACAGACGGCAGCAGGTGGCGGCCTTCATGGTCGGCTAACGTTTCGGCCTGACCGCTGCGCACTGTCGCCACCAGCGAGTTGGTTGTGCCCAGGTCAATACCGGCCGCCAGACGACGCTGATGCGGCGCAGCACTCAAACCAGGTTCACTAATTTGTAATAAGGCCATGTTTAGCTTCCAGAAATTAAAAATCGAGCAGTTTTTCTTCGAGTTGTTCGGCACTGCTTCGCAGTTTATCGAGAAAACGCAGCTTACGCACGGTATCCGCCGCCGCGTCCCACGTCTCGTTGTCTAACTGTTCAACCATCAACTGATGGCGGGTATCAAACATCTTTTTCACACGTTTGATAAAGCTTTCCAGCCGCGCTTCATCTTTCGCCTGTTCGATCTCGTCCAGCTCTTCGCGCAGCTCCAACTGTTCCATCAGGAACGCGGTGTCGCGCACAGTATGCTGCTCGCTGGCGAGATCAAAGCCATGCAAAGAAAGCAAATATTCCGCGCGCATTAACGGATGACGCAGCGTTTGCCAGGCCTGGTTAATGGTTGCAGATTGCTGTACGGCGGCGAGTTGTTCCGCCTGGCTTCCGCTGGCGAATTTATCAGGATGATACTGACGTTGTAGATCCTGAAAACGCAGGCTCAGTGCCTGGGTATCGAGTTGATAACGGGCAGGCAAGCCAAAGAGGGTGAAGTAATCCATAACATTCTCAGGGCTGCGATCCGCCGCGATAACGGCGAATCAGGTAAAACAAACCCCACGCGCAGGCGACCACGGTGGGGTTATCGGTATGCGCATCAAACGTGGAAGCTTTCGCCGCAACCACACTCATCTTTGACGTTCGGGTTGGTGAATTTAAACCCTTCGTTCAGGCCTTCTTTTACGAAGTCCAGCTGCGTACCGTCCAGAAATTGCAGGCTTTTGCCATCGACCACGACTTTCACGCCTTTGTCTTCAAACACGATGTCTTCCGGCGTCGGTTCGTCAACAAATTCCAGTACATAAGCCATACCTGAACATCCGGAGGTTCTCACACCCAGACGCAGGCCAAACCCTTTGCCGCGGTTAGCCAGAAAGGTATTTACTCGCGCTGCTGCACTGTCGCTCAGTGTAATCGACATAACCAAACCTCAACTCTTATTTTGCTTCACGTTTGCTTTTATAGTCCGCAATGGCGGCTTTGATCGCGTCTTCTGCCAGAATAGAACAGTGAATTTTCACCGGCGGCAGTTCAAGTTCTTCAGCAATATCGGTGTTTTTGATCGCCTGCGCTTCGTCGAGAGACTTCCCTTTCACCCATTCGGTGACCAGGGAGCTGGAAGCGATAGCAGAACCGCAGCCGTAAGTTTTAAAACGCGCGTCTTCAATGATACCTTCATCGTTGACTTTAATCTGCAACTTCATCACGTCGCCACAGGCCGGTGCACCCACCATGCCGCTGCCGACGTTCTCGTCGTTGTTGTCAAAGGAACCCACGTTACGCGGATTCTCGTAATGGTCGATAACTTTTTCGCTGTAAGCCATTATAAATTCTCCTGATTCCGATACCGATTAATGATGAGCCCATTCGATGCTGTTCAGATCCACGCCCTGCTTGTACATTTCCCACAGCGGAGAAAGGTCACGCAGACGACCGATGGATTTACGAACTAACTCGATGGTGTAGTCGATCTCTTCTTCAGTAGTAAAACGACCTAAAGAGAAACGGATAGAGCTATGTGCCAGCTCGTCGTTCAGCCCCAGCGCGCGCAGCACGTAGGACGGTTCGAGGCTTGCTGACGTACAGGCGGAACCTGAAGAAACTGCGAGGTCTTTCAGCGCCATAATCAGCGACTCACCTTCAACGTAGTTGAAGCTGACGTTGAGAATGTTCGGCGCACCGTGTTCCAGGTCACCGTTCAGGTAAACTTCTTCGATATCTTTGATGCCGTTCCACAGACGGTTACGCAGGCCGCGCAGACGTTCCATCTCGGTCGCCATCTCTTCTTTTGCGATGCGATAGGCTTCGCCCATACCGACGATCTGGTGAACAGGCAGAGTGCCGGAACGCATACCGCGCTCGTGACCGCCGCCGTGCATTTGCGCTTCGATGCGTACGCGCGGTTTACGACGCACATACAGCGCACCGATACCTTTCGGGCCATAAATCTTGTGGCCGGAGAAAGACATCAGGTCAACTTTCAACTGGCTCAGGTCGATAGGCAGTTTGCCCACGCTCTGGGTTGCATCAACGTGATAGATAATGCCACGAGCACGGCACATTTCGCCGATAGCCGCGATATCCTGCACCACGCCGATTTCGTTATTCACGTGCATGATAGAAACGAGGATGGTGTCGTCACGCATCGCTGCTTCGAGTTCTTTCAGGTCGATAATGCCGTTACGCTGCGGTGCCAGGTAGGTGACTTCAAAACCTTCGCGCTCCAGCTGACGGCAGGTATCCAGTACCGCTTTGTGTTCGGTTTTGCTGGTGATGATGTGCTTGCCTTTTTTCTGATAAAAGTTGGCTGCACCTTTGATCGCCAGGTTGTCAGATTCGGTTGCACCAGAGGTAAAGACGATTTCACGCGGGTCAGCGCCGACCAGACCGGCAATCTGATTACGGGCGATATCTACCGCTTCTTCAGCCTGCCAGCCGAAACGGTGAGAACGGGAGGCCGGGTTACCAAAGGTTCCGTCCATCGTCATAAACTGCATCATTTTCTCGGCAACACGCGGGTCCACCGGCGTGGTTGCGGAGTAGTCGAGATAAATCGGTAATTTCATTGCTCTATAAACTCCGTACATCACTCAATGCAAGGAACCAGGCTACCGGCTGGATGTACGACCGTGTTTACGGAGCGCGATACGCCCCGGCCTGATTCTGAATACTTTTTATCTTTTATGCGCGCAACTTAACATCAATTGCATCGTTACGATTGCTGCGTGGCGCGTCGTGAGTATGCTGACGACCAGACACATCCAGCACTTCCTGGTTATTAACCAGTTCGCCTAAAGTAATGTTGTTGAGAAAACCGGTGAGACGGTCGCTCAAATCACGCCACAGCGCGTGGGTCAGGCATTTATCCCCGCCCTGACAGCCGCCTTTACCCTGACAACGGGTGGCATCTACAGATTCGTCAACGGCGCTAATCACTTCGCCAACGGCGATGCTGCTGGCGTCTTTGCCTAACAGATAACCACCGCCTGGTCCACGTACGCTGGAAACCAGACCATTTTTACGCAGACGGGAAAACAGTTGTTCCAGATAAGAAAGGGAAATTCCCTGTCGTTCGGAAATATCAGCCAACGGTACCGGGCCTGCTTCGGAGTTGAGCGCAACGTCAAGCATTGCGGTCACGGCATAGCGCCCTTTAGATGTCAGTCTCATGTCTTACTTCACCTCAAACTCGCCCCTGCCCGGGGTTTTTATTGTAAAAGTGGGGGTATTGCATAGCAGGGTCAAGTCTGACATTCCCGAGTAATTTGGTCAACTATTTACTTGACTGATTTAGTCAGGTATTTAACCTTCAGTGCCATTTTTTATCGTGGCGTTTGTACCTGTTGTCGGATGCGGCGTGAATGCCTTATCCGACCCACGATTACGTGCACTTCCAGGCCTGATAAGACGCGTTAAGCGTCGCATCAGGCAATCACTGTTATTCGGCCTTGTTACCTTTATTCTGCTGCTCTATAGAAGCCAGAATCCCGCGCAGGATATTCAATTCCTGGCTTTCCGGGCGCGCACGGGTAAACAGACGGCGCAATTTATTCATCACCTGCCCCGGATGGTTTTCACGGATAAAACCGGTTGCCAGCAGCGTTTGTTCGAGATGACCATAAAAACGCTCCAGATCATCGACCAGAGGATACGGCGTCTCTTCATGCTCGACCTGCTCGCCATTTTCCTGCGTTGCCAGCCAGGCCATGCGCACTTCATAGGCAATAACCTGAACCGCCATCGCCAGGTTCAGCGAGCTGTATTCCGGGTTAGCGGCAATCGCGACATGATAATGGCACTTCTGCAACTCTTCATTGGTCAAGCCGACGCGCTCGCGACCAAAAACCAGCGCCACCGGCGTATTTGCCGCTTCAGCGACGCTTTTCAGACCGCATTCGCGCGGGTCGAGCATCGGCCACGGCAACGTGCGGGAGCGTGCGCTGGTGCCCACCACCAGGCTACAATCGGCTAACGCTTCGTCGAGCGTATCGACAATGTGAGCATTACCAATCACATCGCTGGCACCTGCCGCCAGGGCAATCGCCTGGGAGTCAGGTTTCACCAGTGGATTAACCAGCCACAGATTGGTTAATCCCATTGTTTTCATGGCACGGGCAACAGAACCCATATTGCCGGTGTGTGACGTCTCCACCAGCACAATTCGAATATTTTGCAGCATTGTCTTTCTTCGTCTAAAGATTATTCGCGCATCTTAACATAAAACGAAGACAGATGCCGATCTCGCTGCTATACTCTGCGCCGTTTTCCCGTTCTTTAACATCCAGTGAGAGAGACCGATGCATCCGATGCTGAACATCGCCGTGCGCGCAGCGCGCAAGGCGGGTAATTTAATTGCCAAAAACTATGAAACCCCGGACGCTGTAGAAGCGAGCCAGAAAGGCAGTAACGATTTCGTGACCAACGTAGATAAAGCTGCCGAAGCGGTGATTATCGACACGATTCGTAAATCTTACCCACAGCACACCATCATCACCGAAGAAAGCGGTGAACTTGAAGGTACTGATCAGGATGTTCAATGGGTTATCGATCCACTGGATGGCACTACCAACTTTATCAAACGTCTGCCGCACTTCGCGGTATCTATCGCTGTTCGTATCAAAGGCCGCACCGAAGTTGCTGTGGTTTACGATCCTATGCGTAATGAACTGTTCACCGCCACTCGCGGTCAGGGCGCACAGCTGAACGGCTACCGTCTGCGCGGCAGCACCGCTCGCGATCTCGACGGTACTATTCTGGCGACCGGCTTCCCGTTCAAAGCAAAACAGTACGCCACCACCTACATCAACATCGTCGGCAAACTGTTCAACGAATGTGCAGACTTCCGTCGTACCGGTTCTGCGGCGCTGGATCTGGCTTACGTTGCTGCGGGCCGTGTTGACGGTTTCTTTGAAATCGGTCTGCGCCCGTGGGATTTTGCGGCAGGCGAGCTGCTGGTTCGTGAAGCGGGCGGCATCGTCAGCGACTTCACCGGTGGTCATAACTATATGCTGACCGGTAACATCGTTGCTGGTAACCCGCGCGTTGTTAAAGCCATGCTGGCGAACATGCGTGACGAGTTAAGCGACGCTCTGAAGCGTTAATGACTCAGGCGGGTGATATCACTCACCCGCCCTCGCCTTTCAGGCGCTATTCCGAAATACTTCCTCACCGCTTTACTTTCTTTCGTCACTCTCCCACCATCTTTCCCCGATTAATGGATGATAAAGAAGTCGCAAGGAAAGGTTATGGCGCTGCCAGTGAACAAACGCGTTCTCAAAATTCTGTTTATTCTCTTTGTTGTTGCCTTCTGCGTTTATCTAGTGCCGCGCGTTGCCATCAACTTCTTCTATTATCCTGACGATAAAATTTACGGTCCCGACCCCTGGTCGGCGGAATCCGTCGAATTTACGGCTAAGGACGGTACTCGTCTGCAAGGCTGGTTTATTCCTTCTTCGACGGGCCCCGCTGACAACGCCATCGCAACCATCATTCATGCTCATGGCAATGCCGGGAATATGTCCGCCCACTGGCCGCTGGTCAGTTGGTTACCAGAACATAATTTCAATGTTTTTATGTTTGATTATCGCGGGTTTGGTAAATCTAAAGGCACGCCATCACAAGCCGGATTACTGGACGATACGCAAAGTGCCATTAATGTGGTACGCCATCGTAGCGATGTAAACCCCAAGCGGCTGGTGCTGTTCGGGCAGAGTATTGGCGGGGCGAATATTCTTGATGTTATTGGTCAGGGTGATCGCGAGGGCATACGTGCGGTGATCCTCGACTCCACATTTGCCTCTTATTCGACCATCGCCAACCAGATGATACCCGGCAGCGGCTACTTACTTGATGAGAGTTACAGCGGCGAAAATTACATCGCCAGCGTCAGTCCTATCCCGCTTTTACTGATTCACGGCAAAGCTGATCATGTTATTCCATGGCAGCATAGCGAGAAATTATTTGCCCTGGCGAAAGAGCCCAAACGCCTGATTTTGATCCCCGATGGCGAACATCTTGATGCCTTTTCCGATCGTCACGGAGACGTTTATCGCGAGCAGATGGTGGACTTTATCCTTAGCGCATTGAATCCACAGAATTAACCTTATGGTCGAAACCAGATAAAACAGCAAGAAATCACCTTATGGGATGGCATTAAACTGCCAAAAAGTGTTTATATCGATAAAAATTCTGTGATGTTTGTCATCATTTCTGATTAATAGCATTCCATTCACCGTATCCCTAAGCAAACTTTAGCTATTCTTATAAATTATGCTTATGGGAGATCTACAGATGATACCTACACTTGCCCCACCATCTGTACTTTCAGCTCCCCAGCGCCGTTGCCAGGTATTGCTGACGCTGTTCCAGCCGGGGTTGAGCGCCACCACGGCAACTTTCAGCGAGATTAATGGTGTGGATGATGAAATGGTGGGTCGCGATATCAGCGAAACAGGACGGGAGATCCAGCGCTATCATCAACTCACCATTACAACTGGATATGACGGGAGCTACCGGATTGAAGGTACAATACTTAACCAACGCTTATGTTTATTTCATTGGCTACGACGCGCTTTTCGCCTTTGTCCGTCATTTATCAGCAGCCATTTTACGCCCGCGTTAAAGGGGGAGCTAAAGCGTCGGGGGATTGCTCGTAATTTTTATGACGACACCAATCTACTGGCGTTAGTTAATCTCTGCTCGCGAAGGCTGCAAAAACGCTTTGACGCGCGTGATGTTCATTTCCTGTGTTTGTATCTGCAATATTGCTTATTGCAACACCATGCCGGAATCTCGCCCCTGTTTAACCCGCTGCAACGTCACTGGTTAGAATCTTGCATTGAATTTCAGGTTGCACAGGAAATTGGCCGCCACTGGCAACGGCGGGCGCGTCAACCTGTCCCCACTGATGAGCCACTATTTATGGCATTGCTTTTTTCCCTGTTGCGGGTTCCCGATCCACTGCGAGACACCCATCAGCATGGCAAACAGTTGCGCCTGTCAATTAACCGTCTGGTACAGCATTTTCGGCAGTTGAGTAACGTCCATTTCTATGATGAACAGGGGTTGTGCTATCAGCTTTATACTCACCTCGCCCAGGCGTTAAACCGCTGTTTGTTTTCTATCGGCATTGATAACACTTTACCGGAAGAGTTCCGTCGACTTTATCCACGGCTCGTGCACACCACCCGCGAAGCGCTGGTCGGGTTTGAAAATGAGTACAACGTCAGTCTTTCCGATGAAGAAAGTTGTCTGGTGGCAGTGATTTTCGGTGCATGGCTGATGCAAGCAAATGAAATTCACGAAAAACAGATTATTTTGCTGACGGGCAATGACAGCGAACGAGAAGCGAATATTGAGCTGCAATTGCGTGAACTAACGATACTGCCGCTCAATATTAAACACATGTCTGTGAAGACATTTTTGCAGATTGGCGCGCCGCGCAACACCGCGCTTATTATTGCGCCTTATACCATGCCACTACCGCTTTTTTCACCACCGCTGATTTATACGGATCTGACCCTGACGGCACATCAACAGGAACAGATCCGCAAAATACTTGAATCAGCATGAGGGAACGACTTTCGGGCGCAAAAACATTGCCGGAAACGCCACCAATGCCATCACCCAGAACACGCCATGCCCCAGATATTGATACAGGAAACCGGCGAAGACGGTCATGATGGCGATACTGCCGCCCATCGCGACGGCAGAATAAACTGCCTGCAAGCGGATAACCTCACTTCCCTGACGAGCGGCAATGTAGCGCATGGCCGCCAGGTGGCACACGGTGAAGGTGCCGCAATGCAAAATTTGCACCATAATCAACCACGGTAGCTCAGTGGTTGCCCCCATAATTCCCCAACGCAATACCCCACATACCGCCGAGATCAGCAACATGTCACGGGCGCTACAACGGCGGAAAAGCTTATTACTCAGCGCAAAGATAATGACTTCCGCCACCACGCCCAGCGACCATAAATAGCCCACCGCCGAGGCCGAGTAGCCAGCTGCCTGCCAGTAAATGGCGCTAAAACCGTAATAGGCCGCATGCGCCCCCTGCAATAAACAAACGCAGGCCAGAAAACGCCAGTTCTGGCGGACCAGCGCCAGCCACGCTGGCCACCCCGTGCTCTCCTGCTGACGGCTTGCCCCTTGTGGCTGAATCGTCGGACGGATAAGAAAGCCGAGCAGCATGGATGCCACGCCCAGCGTCAACAGCGCGAGGATCACCCGATAATCAAACATAGTGACCAGTTTGCCCGTCAGCGCCGAGCCAATGACAAACGCCACCGAGCCCCAAAGTCGCACTTTGCCGTAATCAAGCGGGAACTGCTTTTGCCACGTATTCGCCAGTGCATCGGTCAACGGTACCAGCGGTGAGAAAAAGAGGTTAAAACCAACCATCACCACCATCAACCACGCCACATGCGCACCCGCCCAGAAGGCGATGGCAAAGAGTAGCGTCAGCAACGCCAGCACACGCAGCGCAGAAATCAGGCGAGAAGGATCGCTGACGCGAGGCGCAATTATCAAACTACCGAGAAAACGGGCAACCAGCCCGGCCCCCAACAACAGGCCGATGGTTTCTGGCGTTAAGCCAATTCCCTTAAGCCAGACGCTCCAGAAAGGTAGAAAAATACCGTAGCTAAAAAAGTATGTGAAATAACCGAGCGCCAACCAGCGCGTGGATTGCAAAACCATGAGTCCCTCCCGTCAGGAGGCGTTAGTCTGGAGTTAATCGAATGTTGGTGCAAGTTGAAAAATAAGAAAATTCGAGTCCGCTTCCCGCCGATTGTCATGCATATCAGGAAATGACAAAAAGATGCGACCTGCGACGTATCTTGCAAAAATAATGCGTAATTATGCCGTTACGCTTGCCAAACGTTCCTGCACAATGGCGATGAAATCACGTAACGCCGGTTTCATCCCCCCTTTCTTCCACGCCATCAGTAAAGCAATGGAAGGCACATTTCCGGCAATTGGCCGAAAAACAACCTGCCCGGTATTAAAATTATTCATATAACCGGGTATCAAAGTGACGCCCAACCCCATCCCCACCAGATTCATGGTCACCAGAATATTAGTTGCCACCTGCACAATATTTGGCTGGCTGTTTTCTTGCGCAAACCAGGTTTTAACAATCGGTGCAAGCGAGCCGGAATACGCCGGATCGGTACTGACGAAATTAACGCCATTAAGCTGCGCGGCGGTAATCTCTTTTTCTTGTGCTAAAGGATGATCAACCGGCAAAACCACCACTAATGGTTCGTCAAAAAGTTCCAGATAATCAATCTCCGGGCTATAAACAGGATGGCGCATTAAGCCGACGTCCAGTTCACCACGGCGAATTTTTTCTTCTTGTTCCGTGGTAATTAAACTCACCAGCTCAATCAAGGTTTCTGGCTGCTTCAGTCGGAACATGGGCAATACTTTTGGCAGTAAATTCACTTCCGCCGATGGCACAAAACCGATAGTCAAATGCTTATCTTCCTGAACAATTTTCCGCGCCCGTTGTTTGGCATTTTCCGCTTGTTCGAGAATCGCCTGCGCGTCCTGGAGAAAACATTCTCCCGCCGCCGTCAACGCGACTTTGCGCTTATCCCTCACCAGTAACGGAACACCGACACAGTTTTCGAGATCGCGGATCTGGCTGCTTAACGAAGGTTGTGATGTATGCAGTTTTTCCGCCGCACGAGTGAAGTTCAGCGCCTGAGCTACTGCGACGAAATAGCGTAAATGCCGTAGTTCCATCACCTTCCCCTTGTTATCGAAAAAAACGTCTCAGTTGGTAGAAATTAACTATTTCACACATTAGCAACCAACCTGCAACATCCTTATGGCACAAAAATAGAAGGTCAATACATCTTATCTTTCAGGATTAAAAAATATGACCACACCCTCAGATTTGAACATTTACCAACTGATTGACACCCAAAACGGTCGGGTCACTCCGCGTATTTATACCGACCCGGACATTTACCAACTGGAGCTTGAGCGCATTTTCGGTCGTTGCTGGCTATTTCTCGCCCACGAAAGCCAGATCCCAAAACCTGGTGATTTCTTTAACACCTACATGGGGGAAGATGCGGTTGTCGTGGTGCGCCAGAAAGACGGCAGCATTAAGGCGTTTCTCAACCAGTGCCGCCACCGGGCCATGCGCGTGAGCTATGCCGATTGCGGCAATACTCGCGCCTTCACCTGCCCATATCACGGCTGGTCTTACGGCATTAACGGCGAATTGATCGACGTACCGCTGGAACCTCGCGCCTACCCGCAAGGTCTGTGTAAATCCCACTGGGGATTAAACGAAGTTCCCTGCGTAGAAAGTTATAAAGGGTTGATTTTTGGCAACTGGGACACCACTGCACCGGGCCTGCGTGATTACCTTGGTGACATTGCCTGGTATCTGGATGGCATGCTGGATCGTCGCGAAGGCGGCACCGAAATTGTCGGCGGTGTACAGAAATGGGTTATCAACTGCAACTGGAAATTCCCGGCGGAGCAATTCGCCAGCGACCAATATCACGCTCTGTTCAGCCACGCTTCTGCCGTTCAGGTATTAGGAGCAAAAGATGATGGCAGTGATAAACGCCTCGGCGATGGACAAACCGCTCGCCCGGTATGGGAAACCGCTAAAGATGCCCTGCAATTTGGTCAGGACGGTCACGGCAGCGGCTTCTTCTTTACTGAAAAACCGGATGCTAATGTCTGGGTTGATGGCGCAGTTTCCAGCTATTACCGCGAAACCTACGCCGAGGCGGAACAACGTTTAGGTGAAGTTCGCGCCCTGCGCCTGGCAGGTCATAACAACATCTTCCCGACACTTTCCTGGCTCAACGGCACTGCCACGCTCCGCGTCTGGCATCCGCGCGGCCCCGACCAGGTAGAAGTGTGGGCGTTCTGTATCACCGACAAAGCCGCCTCCGATGAAGTTAAAGCCGCTTTTGAAAACAGCGCCACCCGCGCTTTTGGTCCGGCTGGTTTTCTCGAGCAGGATGACTCCGAAAACTGGTGTGAAATCCAGAAACTGCTGAAAGGCCACCGCGCTCGCAACAGCAAACTGTGTCTGGAAATGGGGCTCGGTCAGGAAAAACGTCGCGACGACGGCATTCCAGGTATTACTAACTATATCTTCTCAGAAACGGCCGCCCGTGGAATGTATCAACGCTGGGCCGATCTCCTGAGCAGCGAAAGCTGGCAGGAAGTGCTCGATAAAACCGCCGCTTACCAGCAGGAGGTGATGAAATGAGTGCCTTAGTTTCGCTGGAGTTACATCACCGTATTAGTCAGTTTCTCTTTCACGAAGCCAGCTTACTGGATGATTGGAAATTTCGTGACTGGCTGGCACAGCTCGACGAAGAGATTCGTTACACCATGCGCACCACGGTTAACGCGCAAACACGCGACCGCCGCAAAGGCGTCCAGCCCCCGACAACCTGGATTTTTAATGACACCAAAGACCAGCTGGAGCGGCGAATCGCCCGTCTGGAAACGGGCATGGCCTGGGCGGAAGAACCGCCGTCACGCACCCGCCACTTAATCAGCAACTGCCAGGTAAGCGAAACCGACATACCAAACGTATTTGCCGTGCGGGTGAATTATTTGCTCTACCGGGCTCAAAAAGAGCGCGATGAAACGTTCTATGTTGGAACGCGTTTCGACAAAGTTCGCTGTCTGGAAGACGGGAACTGGCGCTTGCTGGAACGGGATATCGTCCTGGATCAAGCGGTCATCTCCTCCCATAACCTGAGTGTACTGTTCTGATGAATCGAATTTATGCGTGTCCCGTTGCGGATGTGCCGGAGGGTGAGGCTCTCCGGATCGATACCTCGCCCGTCATCGCCCTGTTCAACGTCGGCGGCGAGTTTTATGCCATTAACGATCGTTGCAGCCATGGTAATGCGTCGATGTCAGAAGGGTATCTGGAAGATGACGCAACTGTGGAATGCCCACTGCACGCCGCCAGTTTTTGCCTGAAAACGGGGAAAGCGTTATGTCTGCCCGCCACCGACCCGCTAACCACTTATCCAGTACACGTTGAAGGTGGTGACATCTTCATCGACTTACCAGAGGCGCAGCCATGAGCGATCTCCATAACGAATCCATTTTTATTACCGGCGGCGGCTCGGGATTAGGCCTGGCGCTGGTCGAGCGATTTATCGAGGAAGGCGCGCAGGTTGCCACGCTGGAACTGTCGGCGGCAAAGGTCGCCAGTCTGCGTCAACGATTTGGCGAACATATTCTGGCGGTGGAAGGTAACGTGACCTGTTATGCCGATTATCAACGCGCGGTCGATCAGATCCTGACCCGTTCCGGCAAGCTGGATTGTTTTATCGGCAATGCGGGCATCTGGGATCACAATGCCTCACTGGTTAATACTCCGGCGGAGGCACTGGAAACCGGCTTCCATGAACTGTTTAACGTCAACGTACTCGGTTATCTGCTGGGCGCAAAAGCCTGCGCTCCGGCGTTAATCGCCAGTGAAGGCAGCATGATTTTCACACTGTCAAATGCCGCCTGGTATCCTGGCGGCGGTGGCCCGCTGTACACCGCCAGTAAACATGCCGCAACCGGGCTTATTCGCCAACTGGCTTATGAACTGGCACCGAAAGTACGGGTGAATGGCGTCGGCCCGTGCGGTATGGCCAGCGATCTGCGCGGCCCACAGGCGTTGGGGCAAAGTGAAACATCGATAATGCAGTCTCTGACGCCGGAGAAAATTGCCGCCATTTTACCGCTGCAATTTTTCCCGCAACCGGCGGATTTTACGGGTCCGTATGTGATGTTGGCATCGCGGCGCAATAATCGTGCATTAAGTGGGGTGATGATCAACGCCGATGCCGGTTTAGCCATTCGCGGAATTCGCCACGTAGCAGCTGGGCTGGATCTTTAAGGACGTGAAATGAAAGAAAAAACGATCATTATTGTCGGTGGCGGGCAAGCGGCGTCAATGGCTGCGGCCTCGCTACGCCAACAAGGATTCACTGGTGAGCTGCACCTGTTTTCCGATGAGCAACATCTTCCTTATGAACGACCACCGCTCTCGAAAACCATGTTACTGGAGGATTCCCCGCACTTGCAGCCCGTGTTACCCGCTATCTGGTGGCAGGAAAACAACGTTCATCTGCATTCTGGCGTAACCATCAAAACATTGGGACGCGACACACGGCAGTTAGTGTTAGCCAACGGCGAAAGCTGGCACTGGGATCAGCTTTTTATAGCAACGGGCGCGGCAGCCCGACCACTGCCGTTACTTGATGCACTGGGAGAACGCTGCTTTACCCTGCGCCATGCCGGTGATGCCGCCAGACTACGGGAAGCACTACAAGCTGAACGGTCAGTAGTGATTGTCGGTGCCGGAACTATTGGTCTGGAACTGGCTGCCAGCGCCACGCAGCGCGGTTGTAAGGTGACAGTGATTGAACTGGCAGCAACCGTCATGGGCCGCAATGCGCCGCCGCCCGTGCAACGCTATCTTTTGCAGCGCCATCAGCAGGCTGGCGTGCGCGTCTTGCTCAACAATGCCATTGAGCATGTGGTCGATGGTGAGAAAGTAGAGCTGACGTTGCAAAGCGGCGAAACGCTTCAGGCCGATGTAGTGATTTACGGTATTGGTATCAGCGCCAACGACCGCCTGGCACGTGAGGCCAACCTTGATACGGTAAATGGTATTGTCATTGACGAGGCTTGCCGCACCAGCGATCCCGCGATCTTTGCCGGTGGCGATGTGGCAATCACTCGTCTTGATAATGGTCTGCTGCACCGCTGCGAAAGCTGGGAAAACGCCAATAACCAGGCGCAAATTGCCGCAGCCGCAATGTTGGGGCTACCGCTTCCGCTACTGCCGCCACCGTGGTTCTGGAGCGATCAGTACAGTGATAACTTACAGTTTATTGGCAATATGCGTGGCGATGACTGGATTTGTCGTGGCAACCCGGAAGCCCAGAAAGCGATTTGGTTTAATCTGCAAAGCGGTGTGCTTATCGGCGCGGTAACGCTGAATCAGGGACGTGAGATTCGCCCAATCCGCAAATGGATCCAGAGCGGTAAAACGTTTGATGCGAAACGGCTGACAGATGAGAACATCGCGCTTAAATCACTGTAACCAGGATAATTAGCGAATATCTCAACGCCTGGGGCGTGGCGAGGTGCAAGAGTGTGTATTACGTTTAAATCACATTATCTTGCAAAGGGATTGGTTATGAACTCACTACGTTATTTTGATTTTGGTGCTGCCCGCCCCGTTTTGTTATTAATTGCCCGTATCGCCGTCATCTTAATTTTCATTATTTTTGGTTTTCCCAAAATGATGGGCTTTGACGGAACGGTACAATATATGGCCTCGCTGGGCGCACCGATGCCGATGCTGGCGGCAGTTATTGCGGTGATTATGGAAGTACCCGCCGCGATATTAATCATACTTGGCTTTTTCACCCGTCCGCTGGCGGTGCTGTTTATTTTCTACACGCTGGGAACGGCGGTGATTGGTCATCATTACTGGGATATGACTGGCGATGCGGTTGGGCCAAATATGATTAATTTCTGGAAGAATATCAGCATTGCTGGCGCATTCCTGCTGCTGGCAATTACCGGGCCGGGGGCAATTTCTCTCGATCGGCGTTAGGAAAGATGCCGGATGCGGCGTGAACGCCTTATCCGGCATTTTATAAATTACAGCCACTCTACCCGCAACGACATCTCAGAGGTTGTTGATTCCCCCGGCGCAAGCGCAATGAGGTCACCACCTTCCGGGCGATGATGGTCATCCGGCGCATGGCTCATCGGCTCCAGACAGAAGAAATCAAACACATACCCTTTATCAAACGCGGGATCGGAGACAAAGATGAAATAGCACGGCGCAGGCGGCGTCGTTTCCATGATGACGGCGTAACCCTCCTGCGGCTGCTCGATGCGGGCCTGACCATTCCATCCGGCAAAACCATTGTTCACCCACTGGCGCGGCAATGGCGCGAGCTGGTTGAAATCCAGTTCCTGCGGTAGCTGCTCGCAAAACTCACCCGCCAGCCACTGCTCCCGCTCCAGCCAGTAACCATTCGCCTGTGCCTGAATCCGCGTTTGCGGCGACAACGGAAAATAAGGATGCCAGCCGGTACCAAATGGCAGCGTCTCTGCCCCTTGATTGGTGACAGCGAGCGTCACCGTCAGCGTATCCGCCGTTAAATGAAACGCCTGACTTACCCGATAGTGATAGACACCGCTGCGATGTTCATACACCAGACACAAACTATCATCGCTGTGCGAGACACATTGCCACTCGCCCAACCAGCCATCGCCGTGTAGATAGTGCGCATCCCACTCAACATTCGGTTGCAGTTGATACTCACGCCCCTGCCAGACAAAACGGTTGCCGCTCACCCGGTTTGCAAATGGCACCAGCGGAAAACAAGAGGCATCGGTTGCCACTCCGCTTTTTTTACCAGGACGTAGCAGCGGCGTCGTATCGCGCCAGAAGCCTTCGATTACGCCGCCCTGGTCAGAAACGTCCAGCTTTAGCGGTCCGTGAGATAAGGTATAGATGGTCATCCGCTAACTCCTTAATCCGGGAAGTTAATCACAACTTTCCCGCATTTGCCGCTCGCCATCAGCGCATAGGCATCACCTGCCTGTTCCAGCGTGAAGCGATGGGTAATGGCGTTACGCGGCCACAGTTTCCAGTCAGTCAAATCGTGGGCGCATTTTTCCATATGGAACAGACTGGTCACCCAGGAGCCGATAATCCGCCGTTGATGGTGCATCAGATCGGCGCTAACCTCGAACTCCACTTTTCCGGTTTCTCCGATGTAAACCACCCGTCCCCAGTCAGCAGTGGATTGCAGTGCCAGCAAGCGACCTGCAGCATTACCGGAACAATCGAGCGCAACATCCGCGCCACCGTGGGTAAGTTCGGCGATTATCTGCGGCAGACCTTCGGTGGTCGCTAAATACCCGTGATCCATCACTCCTAACTGTTTTGCCATCGCCAGACGTTCCGGCAGCATATCAACGCCGATGATCCGTTTTGCACCGCGACCTTTCGCCAGCATCATCGCCATCATGCCGACCGGTCCCAGACCGACCACCAGCACGTTATCGCTGCCGGAAACTTCGCCGCGCAAAATCCCTTCATAGGCCGTGCCAACGCCGCAACTGATAAACGCACCATCTTCGTAGCTCAGCGCATCCGGCAGGAGGATCAGATCTTTTTCTTCCGCCAGCAGATATTCGGCATGACCGCCGTCACGCTGCCAGCCGTAAGCCGCTTTTCCTTTGCCTGTACAAGAGATAGGAAAGCCGCGGCGGCAGTTCGGGCAAAAACCACAGCCAGAAATGTGATACACCAGCACGCGATCACCCTCTTTAAAATGGCGACAGCCTTGCCCCATCGCCACAATTTGCCCGCACGGCTCATGACCGTTGATAAAGCCCTGGTATAACGGTTTATCGGGCGCGCCGCCGTGGCGCGGTGTTGATGGTAGATATAGTGGACATCGCTTCCGCAAATCCCGGAGGATTTCATTTTGATCAGCACCTGGTTAATCCCCGGCGTCGGCACCGCAACTTCCCGCAGATCGACGGTCGAATTTCCTGGTAAATAAGCTGCCAGCATCGTTTTCATAAATCCCTCATTAACAATACGATTAATTTTCATCCCTGCCGCACCCGCGCCAGGGGCGTTAAGGTTTAGCGTTTCGCTTTACTGCTTCGCTGGGTCAGCAAGATATTCGCCAGGACTGCCACCACGATGATGACGCCGCGTACCACCTGCTGGAAAAAGGAGTTAATCCCGAGCAATACCAGACCGTTACCGATTAGCGTAATCACCAGCACACCAAGCAATGTACCGAACAGGGAACCGCGACCGCCGGAAAGTGCCGTACCGCCGACCACGACCGCGGCGATGACGTCAAACTCCAGACCGTTTGCCGCACCTGCGTTACCAGAACCGAGGCGCGCCGCCAGCAAAATGCCAGTCACCGCCGCTAATAATCCCGAAAGGGTAAAGATAAGAATGCGCACCCGACGAACGTTGATGCCGCACAACTGCGCCGCCGTAGCATTACCGCCAACGGCAAAAACCGAGCGCCCGAAAGCGGTTTTACGACTGATGAACACAAAAAGCGCAAACAACACCATCATGATCAGCGCGGATACCGGCACTCCGAGAAATTGTCCACCCAGCCAGTCCAGTACCTCGTTTTCGTCAATCGGCACTGGCAGGGCGTTAGTCATAAACAGCCCCATTCCGCGCAGGGCGCTCCACAGCCCCAGCGTGGCAACGAAACTTGGTACGTTAAACACACCGCGCAGCACCCCGGCCAGCGTTCCCATCAGCGCGCCTAACAGCAACACCAGCAGACAAGCAATCGCCAGCGAAACTTCAAATTGCAGCAAAAATGCCAGGCACACCGAGACAAAAGCCACCATCGGCCCAACGCTGACATCAATTTCCCCGGAGATAATAATCAGCGTCATCGCCCAGGCGGCGATCCCGATGGTGGCGGCATCGCGCAGCACGTTCATTTGGTTATTCAATGAGATAAAGCCAGGCGCGTTCAGGGAGAAGACCAGATACAAAATGGCAATCACCACCAGCAAACCGATCTCATTAATATGGCGACTGACAAATTGTTTGAGCGAGACGCTCTTGCCCTGCGGCAATGGTAATGACGAAGCAGACATCTTCAGGTTCCTCGGTAAAATTCATCAGTGCACAGACAGAATGGCGGACATCAGCTCATCCACATTGACCGGAGAGTGAAACTCCTGCGAGAACGTACCGTGCTGTAACAACAGAATGCGGTCGCACACCAGCGGTAACTCCTCCACTTCACTGGAGATAAACACCACGCTTTTTCCTTCGGCAGCCAGCTCGCGGGCAATACGGTAAATCTGCTGTTTGGCTTCGATATCGACGCCGCGCGTTGGCTCGTCGAGCAACAAAATCTGGCTGGCGGCATAGACCCAACGACCGATCACCACTTTTTGCTGATTGCCGCCAGAAAGCGTGCCGATGGGTGTTTCGCTACTGGCAGCCTTGACCGTCATCCGCTGCATCACCTCTTCGGTCAGGCGGCGGATGGTGGACCATTGCAGTACGCCGTTGGTGCTGATTTTTTGCCGATTGGTCAGCACTGTATTTTCGTCAACGCCCAGCCAGGGAATGATCCCCGCTTCTTTGCGGTTTTCTGGCGTATAGCCAATGCCGCGTTTCAGCATGTCGCCGTAATCAGGGCGCGTGATTTTCTCGCCGTTAATAACAATTTCGCCCTGTTCATACGCTTCCAGCCCAACTATCGCTTTCAGCAATTCACTGCGCCCTGCCCCCAGCAGGCCAGCAATGCCGAGCACTTCGCCACGACGCAGGGAAAAACTGATCTCTGTAAGTTTTGGTCTGTGGCGTAACGCGCGAACTTCCAGTACGGTCTGGTCCGCAATCTCCTGAGCTGCAACCGGTGCAATATCAACGTGATCGCGCCCGAGCATCAACGACACAATATGGCGAGTTGAGGTGTTTTCGAGCATCACATCGCCCGCCACCTGCCCGTCGCGCATGACGGTGGCACAGGAAGCGATACGGCGGATTTCCTCCATCCTGTGGCTGACGTAAATCACCGCCACGCCCAGTGCCGACATTTTTTTTCACGGCGCTGATCACCAGTTCAACTTCCGCACTGGCAAGCGAGCTGGTGGGTTCATCAAGGATGACCACGCGCGGCTCGCCCTTCATCACCCGCGCAATTTCCACCAGTTGCTTTTGCGCCGGGCTTAGCGTTGAAACAAGTTGTTCAGGGCTAACGTCAACGCCCAGCGCCTGTAAGCAACGTTGGGCATCCTGCGCCATTTGCGGGTAATCAATCATGCCGTTGCGGCGAGGCCATTGACCAAGGCAGAGGTTTTCTGCCACCGTCAGTCCTTCCACCAGACTTAATTCCTGATAAACCGCGCGTACCCCCAGTTCAGCGGCACGGCGAGTCAGCGTAGCTTCGTCACCTTCCAGTCGCGTCTCGCCAATCCAGATATCACCGCTATCCGGGCGTTCGCTACCGGTAAGCATTCGAATGAGGGTCGATTTTCCCGCACCGTTTTTGCCTAACAGCGCGCGAACTTCGCCTTTATTGAGCGTGAAGTTAACGTTATCCAGCGCAACGACGCCGGGGTAACGCTTATTTCCTGCCACCACTTTTGCTACCGGGACTGCCTCTGTTGCCGTGAACATAGGGACCTCTGCGAATCAGCTATTAGGGCAGACCATCAACGTGCGTTGCCAGCCACTGTTTACCGTCTTCAGTTTTGGTATAGAGATCGATTGGCACCTGAATCACTTTTTCACCGTCGGCTTGTTTATTGATAACCTTCAATGTTTGCGCGAAAACAGCATTGCCCATTTTCTTACCGGAAATATCCACTACCGCTTTCAGCACCTGGTTGTTTTCCAGCTCCTGAGCAATTTCAGTGGTCATGTCCGAACCGAAAACGGCAATTTTTCCGGCCTGATTTTGATTGCGTACCGCTTTTACCGCACCAAGTGTCGCTCCGCCCGATTCCCCCATAATGGCGTTGAGATCTGGCGTGGAGATAATCAGTTTTTCACCGACAGAAATCGCTTTATCTAAAACAGTCCCTTCCTGATTAGCGACAATTTGCGCGCCGGGAACGCGGGCTTTTAATACTTCTTCAAACCCTTTACGTCGTTGCACACAAACTTCAAAGGCTTCACAATTGATGACGGCAATTTTCGGCTGGTCAATTTTGTTGGCAATAAAATAATCGGCGGCAGCGTTACCCAGTTTTTTACCAAATTCCAGCGGATCGCCGACCAGATACGCCGAGACATATTTATCGACACCCTTTTGATTAATACAGGTGTTGTAGCAAATCACCGGAATACCCGCTTCACTGGCGCGACGAACGGTACGGCTACTGCCATTTTCAGACACTGCCGATAAAATAATGGCATCGACATTACGCGCCACGAGGGTATCTACAAAAGTACTTTCTTTCGAAATATCGCCCTGGGCGTTAGTTTCAATTAACTGTACCTGTACTGAGGAATCTTTTGCCGCATCCTGAACGCCCTGACGCACGCCAGCGTAATATCCCTGGGTATCAAGGTATATTGCGCCAATGGTCATTTCTTTATCCGCAGCGTTGGCAAATAGTGCGCTACCTAATAGCGTAGCCATTAATAATAGATTACGGGTTGTTCTCATTCTTTTAGGCATAGTGCCTCCTGTAGGTTTTTTATTTACAACGGCTTATTTTAATTATTTGAGCGTGAGCGGCAGCGCGTGCCGCTCAAATATTACAGTTAATAGGGTTTAGTGAACGTAGCTAAAAATAAAAGGCATCACGGTGGTGAATAATGCCGCTTTCGGCCAGGCCGGATTAATCGCAGTCAATTCAGCGCGAGCAGATTCATATTGCGCAATCTCGCCTAGTCCCGCGGCCGCCAGCATCGCCACCATCAGGCATTTTTCTTTATGCTGCTGTTGTAAATCGCCATACAGCGACAACAAGTCAGGTTGCGAGACGGCAAAGAAATCCGCTTCGATACTGGTTTTCGCCATCTCTTGCGCCCACAGTTTCATTTCACTAAACAGTTGCTGTGCGGTTTGTTGTTCGCCCAGCAGTCGCAGCGCCATTCCTTGCCAGAAGAGATAATCAACCGGCTGATCGTTGTAATAACTGTGGATGTTAATGGTACGATCGCCGGTCGCCGCCAGACGTAAACAACGCGTCGCTTCAGTTTCATCGCCCTGAGCTTTGGCACATATCGCCTGCCAGAACCAGATGTCGTTGTCAGTTTGCCCCGGTAAACGGCCTTCGCTTAAATTCTCCGGATAATGCAGCGCGGCATGAAGCAGTTCGCTGGCCTGCTGCGGCTCTCTGGCATCAAGATGCTGCCAGGCGCGTAACAATTGGTTAAGGATAAACTGACTGGTGACCTTCCCTTCCCCGCCTTCCCACGGGTGGAATTTGCGCGTAGCGAGAATGTCCGCCGCTTTGTCGGCCTGACCTGTGAGATGCCACAAATTGAGCAGTTCTGCGGTCATATCGTCGCGTTTCAGCGCAATTTCCAGATTATTTTCCAGACGCGCCAGTCGTTTCTCCGGTGTGGCTCCGCTTAACTTATCCAGCAAATCCCGTTCGAAAAGCAGACGTGCATCCTGCGGCGCAAGCTGATAAGCATTATCAAGATAGCGCGCGGCCAGCTCATAATCGTGTTGCTTATTCCACGCATGGATCGCCAACCCGCGCCAGCCGTCGGCAAACTCCGGTGACATCTCTACGCAACGCTGCCATAAAGTAATGGCTTTGTTGTAGCTACGCTTGTTGTAGTAGAAGCAGGCCAGTAAATGACGGGCAAACCAGCACTCTTCAATACTCTCCAGCGCCGCCACTTCTTCCAGCGTATTCGGGAAACGGACAAACTGCGGGAAGACATCAATGGCTTTTGCGACCAGTTCGCCGCGTTCGGCTTTCGGCAGCAAGCTGGCTTGCAGGTAAAGTGGCAGCGTGCGCTGACAGTCCAGTGCGTTCAGCATCTCTGCAGCCAGGGCGGGCATGCCCCAGTTAATCAGTTGCCCGGCGGTCATCAGGGCGTTAACGTCGCGTCCCTGACACAGACCGCGCCACTGCGCGAGGCTGATTCGCTACGACCATCGAACCAGTTCAGCCACCACAGAGTGGCGTTCAGCGGATAATCACGCAGCAGTTTCTCGCGCTGCAAACGCGCGTTGTCCTGACGACCACTTAACACCAGCAGCAGGTTATACAGGCAAAGCACTTCCTGATTGGTTGGGCAGGCGCGAAGACTTTGTTGGCAAAAATCCAGACCCGCGTCGAAGTTACCATTACGCGCAGCCAGGCGTGCCAGACCATAATAGCCACCCGCTTTGCTGTTCCCGCTCCAGACCGCGCGCCAGAAATCCTCTTCGGCTTGTTGATATTGTCCCTGACGTTCGTAAGCACTGGCGCGAATCAAACTTGCCTGTCCGCACTGCGGGTTTTTGTTCAGCGCATGTGCGCGTTTCAGCGCCTGGCTGGCATACGCCACCGCTTGCGGGAAATCGGCGCGGTTATATTCCAGCATCGCCAGCGCCAGGTTGCAGCGATAATCCAGCGGGTCCAGCGCCACGCCGCGCAGGTAGTAATCGAACGGTGAACGACTGGCGTGATGATATTGCTCCAGATGCTGACCGATAAACCAGGCTTCATCTGTACTGGCAATGTCTTGTGCTGCCAGTGGCACTTTGGCGACGTCCGGCAACGGCAACTTCTGCGGCTGATGTTCCTGATAACTCAGTACAATATTGCCGTCGGCATCGGAGAGTTCAATGGTCAGTCTGTCAGGATTGATACCGTGCAACACGCCCTGGATGGCGGTCGCTGGTGTCAGGGCCACGGCATCATCGAGCAACGCGTTGCATTTGCCAATTTCGCGGATCGCCAGACGGTATCCTTTCAACGGGGAGATGGCATACAGCCCCCACTCAATCCCCCGCTCGCTACGCTGGAGTTTTATCACCGCATCGCGGGAGGCATTTTGCACCATGCCCAGAGAATGATAAGGCAGGAAATACTGCTCGAAACGCTTCTCTTCGTAAGCATCAAGCCAGGTAAAATCGGGCTGGTTATCGGCAAAAATACCGGTCATCAGTTCGATATACGGGCCGTTATTGTCGGTCAGACTCTTATCCCACGCCTGGCCAAATTCACTGTGTCCCCAGCTCCACTGTTTTTTACCTGGCGCAATATGGTGGTTGGCAACGTGCAGCAAACCGCCATCTTCATCGTGACACCACGCACCGACAAAATCGTACTGCGATTTTTCGGCCATATATGAGGTTGGAACAGGCACATTTTTATAGCGAGAAATGTCCACTCCGGCGGAGTAGTCCACTTTATAATAAGTGCCAGTAGCGATAGGGAAAGCTGAAACAGCCCGTTTGCCGTGATCAAACACCGCAGTCACATCCGGCGGGAAAACGCTCTGATGCCCTTCACCACCTTTCACTGCCGGGTTGGCCCACCACAAGAAATGACGCGGCGTGGCGTTGCCGTTATAGACGCGGCTGGCGATTTCCAGCGCCGCCCGGTCAGGGCGCAGGGTGAAACCTGTCATCACCTGTAAACCATGCATCGGCTCCGTTTCGCCGACCCACACCGTCTGTGCGCCGTCGTCATGGGCTTCGAGGGTGAAATCAACGGGCATAAAGGTGGTCGGGCGATGGTGTTGTGGCCAGTTAAACTCAATCCCGCCCGAAATCCACGGCCCCAGCAGCCCCACCAGCGCCGGTTTAATGACTTCATTGTGATAGACAAAATCGCGCTGTTTCACTTTATCCCATGCGCGATGCACGCGACCGCCCAGCTCCGGCAGGATCATCACTTTGATGTAGTCGTTTTCCAGCCACACCGCCTGCCAGGATTTCAGGGTTTTCTGCTCGCTCAGCGTATCGGTCACGCCATAGGGATAAACCGCGCCGGACGATCCCTGATAAACGCGATTTTCCAGGAACATGGGATGTATATCCTGCGGACCGGTTTCATAGGTCGGGATCTCAACGCGCTCTTGCCACACTTTTACTGGAGTCATGGTGCCCTCAATATTAACAAGACATACTGAATTAAAAGATTTGTGGCAGTGTATTGAACAATCTGGCAATGTTTTCGCGGAATAATCACGCAATTAACTAAACAAGGTTTAGTGAAGATGAGAGCCTGCATTAACAATCAACAGATCCGCCACCATAACAAATGCGTGATTCTGGAACTGCTGTACCGGCAAAAGCGCGCCAACAAGTCGACGCTGGCCCGGCTGGCGCAAATTTCAATTCCGGCGGTCAGTAATATTTTGCAGGAACTGGAAAACGAAAAGCGGGTGGTGAATATCGACGATGAAAGCCAGACGCGTGGGCATAGCAGCGGCACATGGCTGATTGCGCCGGAAGGTGACTGGACGCTATGCCTGAACGTGACGCCCACCAGCATTGAGTGCCAGGTCGCTAACGCTTGTTTAAGTCCGAAAGGCGAATTTGAATATTTTCAGATTGATGCACCGACACCGCAGGCACTGCTGTCCGAAATCGAAAAATGCTGGCATCGTCATCGCAAACTGTGGCCGGACCGTACCATCAACCTGGCGCTGGCAATTCACGGTCAGGTTGATCCGGTAACTGGTGTATCGCAAACCATGCCGCAAGCACCGTGGACCACGCCAGTTGAGGTGAAGTATCTGCTGGAAGAGAAGCTGGGCATTCGGGTGATGGTCGATAATGACTGCGTGATGCTGGCGCTGGCGGAGAAATGGCAAAATAATTCGCAGGGACGGGATTTCTGCGTGATCAACGTTGATTACGGCATTGGCTCGTCGTTCGTGATTAACGAGCAAATTTATCGCGGTAGTTTGTATGGTAGCGGGCAGATTGGTCACACCATTGTTAATCCGGATGGCGTCGCCTGCGACTGTGGACGTTATGGCTGCCTGGAAACCGTCGCCTCGTTAAGCGCATTAAAAAAACAGGCGCGAGTATGGCTAAAATCACAACCTGGCAATACTCAACTTGATCCAGAAAAACTGACTACAGCGCAATTAATCGCTGCCTGGAAGAGTGGAGAACCGTGGATCACCAGTTGGGTTGACCGCAGTGCCAACGCCATTGGTTTGAGTCTGTATAACTTCCTCAACATCCTCAATATTAATCAGATTTGGCTGTACGGTCGCAGTTGTGCCTTTGGTGAGAACTGGCTTAATACTATTATTCGCCAGACAGGATTTAACCCGTTCGACCGCGACGAAGGACCGAGCGTGAAAGCGACGCAAATTGGCTTCGGGCAATTAAGCCGCGCACAACAGGTGCTGGGGATTGGCTATTTGTATGTTGAGGCGCAATTACGACAGATTTGACGGCGCGATAACGTAACAAGGCTTCCCGAAGGAAGCCTTGATGATCACAAACGTAAGATTGCCTGATGCGCTACGCTTATCAGGCCTACACGAAGATTGCAATATATTGAATTTGCAAGAATTTGTAGGCCGGACAAGGCGTTCACGCCGCATCCGGCATGAACAACGAGCACATTGTCAGCAAATCACCGTTTCGCTTACGCGTAAACCGGGTAACGTGCGCAGATGTCGAGAACTTTACCTTTGATGCGCTCGATAACCGCTTCATCATTGATGCTGTCCAGCACGTCACACATCCAGCCAGCCAGTTCTTTCGCTTCGGCTTCTTTAAAGCCGCGACGGGTAATCGCCGGAGTACCTACACGAATACCGGAGGTCACAAACGGGCTCTTCGGATCGTTCGGTACGCTGTTTTTGTTCACGGTGATATTAGCACGGCCCAGAGCGGCGTCTGCTTCTTTACCGGTCAGGTTTTTATCAACCAGATCAACCAGGAACAGGTGGTTATCAGTACCGCCGGAAACCACTTTGTAGCCGCGCTCCAGGAACACTTCTACCATCGCTTTAGCGTTTTTCGCGACCTGCTGCTGGTAAATTTTGAACTCAGGCTCCATCGCTTCTTTCAGAGCAACCGCTTTACCAGCGATTACGTGCATCAACGGACCGCCCTGACCACCAGGGAAAACGGCAGAGTTCAGTTTTTTGTACAGTTCTTCGCTACCGCCTTTCGCCAGGATCAGGCCGCCGCGCGGACCCGCCAGGGTTTTGTGAGTAGTGGTAGTCACTACGTGAGCATGAGGAACCGGGTTCGGGTAGACGCCAGCAGCAACCAGGCCCGCAACGTGCGCCATATCAACGAACAGGTAAGCACCGATGCTGTCAGCGATTTCACGCATTTTCGCCCAGTCCACCACGCCGGAATATGCAGAGAAGCCACCGATAATCATTTTCGGTTTGTGTTCTTTGGCTTGTTTTTCCAGATCTGCGTAGTCGATATGGCCAGTTGCATCGATACCGTAAGGAACGATGTTGTACAGTTTACCGGAGAAGTTAACCGGAGAACCGTGAGTCAGGTGACCGCCATGCGCCAGGTTCATACCCAGAACGGTATCACCTGGTTCCAGCAGCGCGGTGTAGACCGCAAAGTTAGCCTGGGAGCCGGAGTGCGGCTGAACGTTAGCGTAATCAGCGCCGAACAGCTCTTTCGCACGATCGATCGCCAGTTGTTCAACGATATCAACATACTCGCAACCGCCGTAGTAGCGCTTGCCCGGATAACCTTCAGCATATTTATTGGTCAGCTGAGAACCCTGCGCCTGCATTACGCGCGGGCTGGTGTAGTTTTCGGAGGCGATCAGTTCGATGTGCTCTTCCTGACGTACTTTTTCCTGCTCCATAGCCTGCCACAGTTCGGCATCATAATCGGCAATGTTCATTTCACGCTTTAACATCCGCATCTCCTGACTCAGCTAACAATAAAATTTTTTCGCCTAATTTTGGCGGTCCTGATGGACAACGGCGAACAGTATAACCGAATCATTGTGCGATAACAGGTCTTGACAAAGGAATTTACGCAAACGATTACCTTCAAGCTATGCAAGGCTTTGGAGAATAAAGGGCCTGCAACCGGAAACGGATTTCTTTTCAGGTTTGTGATGCAAATTTTTCACTTCATCACATTCTTGATGAAAAACACCAAAAGAACCATTTACAGTGCAGGGCTATTTTTTATAAGATGCATTTGAGATACATCAATTAAGATGCAAAAAAAGGAAGACCATATGCTTGACGCTCAAACCATCGCTACAGTAAAAGCCACCATCCCTTTACTGGTGGAAACAGGGCCAAAGTTAACCGCCCATTTCTACGACCGTATGTTTACTCATAACCCAGAACTCAAAGAAATTTTTAACATGAGTAACCAGCGTAATGGCGATCAACGTGAAGCCCTGTTTAACGCTATTGCCGCCTACGCCAGTAATATTGAAAACCTGCCTGCGCTGCTGCCAGCGGTAGAAAAAATCGCGCAGAAGCACACCAGTTTCCAGATCAAACCGGAACAATACAACATCGTCGGCGAACACCTGTTGGCGACGCTGGACGAAATGTTCAGCCCGGGCCAGGAAGTGCTGGACGCGTGGGGTAAAGCCTATGGCGTACTGGCTAATGTATTTATCAATCGCGAGGCGGAAATCTATAACGAAAACGCCAGCAAAGCCGGTGGCTGGGAAGGTACTCGCGATTTCCGCATTGTGGCTAAAACACCGCGCAGCGCACTGATCACCAGCTTCGAACTGGAGCCGGTCGACGGTGGCGCAGTGGCAGAATACCGTCCGGGACAATATCTCGGCGTCTGGCTGAAACCAGAAGGTTTCCCGCATCAGGAAATTCGTCAGTACTCTTTGACTCGTAAACCTGATGGCAAAGGCTATCGTATTGCGGTGAAACGCGAAGATGGCGGGCAGGTATCCAACTGGCTGCACAATCACGCCAACGTTGGCGATGTCGTGAAGCTGGTAGCTCCGGCGGGTGATTTCTTTATGGATGTGACAGATGACACGCCGGTAACACTGATCTCTGCGGGTGTAGGGCAAACGCCAATGCTGGCAATGCTCGATACGCTGGCAAAAGCAGGCCATAACGCCCAGGTAAACTGGTTCCACGCGGCAGAAAATGGCGATGTTCACGCCTTTGCTGATGAAGTTAAGGAACTGGGGCAAGCACTACCGCGCTTTACCGCGCATACCTGGTATCGCCAGCCGAGCGAAGCCGATCGCGCTAAAGGTCAGTTTGATAGCGAAGGTCTGATGGATTTGAGCAAACTGGAAGGTGCGTTCAGCGATCCGGCCATGCAGTTCTATCTCTGCGGTCCGGTTGGCTTCATGCAGTTTGCCGCGAAACAGTTAGTGGACCTGGGCGTGAAGCAGGAAAACATTCATTACGAATGCTTTGGCCCGCATAAAGTGCTGTGATTTGATGTTGCCGGATGGAGACATCCGGCAACCCTGACGCGGTTTAAATCGCCGCGTCGTCCTCTTCGCCGGTACGGATACGAATGACCCGTGCCACGTCGAAGACGAAGATTTTACCGTCACCGATTTTGCCGGTTTGCGCCGTACGAATAATCGTGTCTACGCAGATATCGACAATGTCGTCCGGCACGACGATCTCAATTTTCACCTTCGGCAGAAAATCCACCATATATTCCGCACCGCGATACAGCTCAGTGTGGCCTTTCTGGCGGCCAAAGCCTTTCACTTCGGTCACGGTCATGCCGGTAATACCGACTTCGGCCAGTGCTTCACGGACATCGTCCAGCTTGAAGGGTTTAATAATCGCATCAATCTTTTTCATGCTATTCCTTGAAAAGGTCGCCTGTCTTTTGATCTGCTAAACGTAACACATTACACCGATTCATTCCTTGAAATCGTTTGCATCCAGCTCGTGTCGGGAAAGCAGTTTATAAAATTCTGTCCGGTTACGCCCCGCCATTCTCGCCGCGTGAGTGACGTTGCCTTTGGTGATTTGCAGCAACTTGCGCAAGTAATTGAGTTCAAACTGGTTACGTGCCTCAACAAAGGTGGGCAGCGCCGTGTTTTCGCCCTCCAGCGCCTGCTCTACTAATGCATCGCTAATCACCGGAGATGAGGTCAGTGCCACACATTGTTCAATCACGTTGACCAACTGACGCACATTTCCCGGCCAGCTGGCAGTCATCAGGCGTTTCATCGCATCGGTTGAGAACGCGCGGACAAACGGTTTATGTCGCTCTGCCGCCTGGCGCAATAAGTGGTTTGCCAGTAGCGGAATGTCTTCTGTGCGCTCCGCCAGTGCCGGAATTTTAAGGCTGACGACATTGAGGCGGTAATAGAGATCTTCGCGGAATTCCCCGCGCGCCATCGCTTTTGGTAAGTCGCGGTGGGTCGCAGAAATAATCCGCACGTCGATATCAATATCGCGGTTACTGCCCAGCGGGCGCACTTTACGCTCCTGCAACACGCGCAGCAGTTTGACCTGCAACGGCGCGGGCATATCGCCAATCTCATCGAGAAACAGCGTACCGCCTTCCGCCGCCTGGAATAAACCTTCGCGATTGCTGACGGCACCAGTAAACGCGCCGCGTGCATGACCAAACAGCTCCGACTCCAGCAACTGCTCGGGCAATGCGCCACAGTTAATGGCAATAAACGGCTTGCTGTTACGCGGGCTGGCGTTGTGGATAGCCTGAGCAAAAATCTCTTTCCCGGTGCCGCTCTGACCGTTAATCAAAACGCTAACGTCGGATTGCGCCACCAGCCGGGCCTGTTCCAGCAAGCGCAGCATCAGCGGGCTGCGAGTGACAATCGCCTCGCGCCAACGTTCGTCGGTGGCTGGCGCGGATTGTTCCAGCGCATCATCAATTGCCTGATATAGTGCGTCTTTATCAACGGGCTTGGTGAGGAAACTAAACACGCCCTGCTGTGTCGCGGCAACGGCATCGGGAATGGAGCCATGCGCGGTGAGGATGATTACCGGCATACCTGGCTGCACTTTCTGGATTTCAGCAAACAGTTGCATACCATCCATTTCATCCATCCGCAGGTCGCTGATGACTAAATCCACTTTTTCACGATTCAGTATCCGCAGCCCCTCGGCACCACTTTCTGCCGTGACCACGCTGTAGCCTTCGCTGGTCAGGCGCAGGCCAAGTAATTTCAGTAATCCCGGATCGTCATCGACCAATAATAAATGCGCAGGTTTATGGCTCATCAGGGGTGACCTCATTGGTGGATGGCGCGTTTTTTCACTCTCGTGCGGCGTGTCCGGTGGGAAATTTCCGGCCGGTTTGCGAGTCGAGAGTTGGCGTTCAATATCCGTCAGGTTCTCCAGCTTGCGGGTGGTTAGTTCCAGTTGTTGCTGTAGAACGTGATGTTGCTGGCGCAGGGCGTCCAGTTCGCTGTCGCTGGATTGCTGGAGTTTACTGTAACGTAGGCGCTCTTCCGCCAGTTGCAGTTGCAACGCCTGTCCGTCGCGCCAGAGTTGATACAACGGGCGAACCTGCGCCGGGATCTCAGTACTTAACGCATCAATGCGCGCGACCAGTTGGCGGCGCTCAAAAGGCGTGATTTTGGCATCGGCAAGCAAAATCCCCTGCTTAAAGGTATTTTGCCAGCTGCCATCACCATACTTGCGCGCTTCCTGACGCGACTGCGCTGGCATTAAGCGATTGGCGCAATCCATCGCCCGTAGCCAGTAAAGCGGGTTAGTTTCAGTTGATTTACCTTGCAGCGCCCAGATGTCGCTACATTCAGTAGGAAGATAATCAGCCAGTTGATAAACCGGGATTTTTTCTTCTACTGGCGCATTAATGGCTGGCTTATTGTGATTCTGCACGCAGCCCAGCAGCGCCAGACAAGGCAACCCCGCCAGCCACAGCCGTCGGGATAAAAATCGTTGAAAAAATGTGTCGCATATTCACCAGACTCAGAGCCTATCCCAGTGGGCGTAATTGTTGCAGGCAGTTTGGACACGGACAGTGCGGAGAAACCGGAGCGTACACGTAGTACGTGAGGATTTCGAGCACTGCCCGGGGCCGAACTGGCAAATAAAATAGCCTGATGGGATAGGCCTTAACATTATTTCGTGTTTTTCGACGAAGGCAATTCAATGCGGAAGCAAACGTCTTGCCCGCTCTCGTCGACCAGATACAGTTCCCCCTGCATACGGCGAATACAATCCCTGGCAATGCTTAATCCCAGACCGCTCCCCTTCACCGCCCCTTTTCGCTGGTGACTTCCCTGAAAAAAGGGTTCGAAGATCATGGCGCGTTCCTCTTGCGGAATGGGTGTGCCTGTATTGATGACATCAATATAAACCCGTGCGCCATGTAAACTGCTGCGAAGGCAAATGTTACCGGATTCAGCCCCGTAGTGCACCGCATTGGAGTAAAGATTATCCAGCACACTCATCAGTAGCATGGGTTCCGCCAGGCATGCAGTTGCCTTGAGATCAACGTCGGTATGCATCATTTTAGTCCGAGCTGGCAGGCTGTGAGCGGAAACTACCGTCTCCACCAACGGTGCCAGCTCAACATTCTCCAGTTCCACCGCGCCATCTGCCTGTTTACGATTGTAATCAAGCAGTTGTTCTATAAGTTTTTGCAAATTGCGGCTGCTGCTGTCGAGGATGCTTATCACCTCTTTTTGCTCTGGCGTAAGCGGCCCGACAACCTGGTCAGCCAGTAATTCAGTGCCCTCGCGCATACTCGCCAGTGGCGTTTTTTAATTCATGAGATAAATGTCTTAAAAATTGATGGCGCTGGGATTCCAGCCATGACAGGCGTTCACTTAACCAAAGAATACGTTGCCCAACCGAGCGTAACTCGCTCGGTCCACTAAACGAGACGCTATTACCCAGTGAGCGTCCTTCCCCCAGACGGTTGATCATCCGCTCGATATTTTTCACCGGACCAATAATCATTCGGGTGAAAAGCAGCACCATTATCAGACTCACCAGAAACAACACCAGTGACTGCCAGCCGAAATACTGTCCGCGTTCTGCTATCTCTCGCTGGAGTTGCTGCCCGCGTGAAAACACCACGGTGCGCGTGGCCTGTACCATTTCGGCATTGGCATTGGCAAAGGCTTCCAGACGCGCGGCAGCCGCCGCATCCGGCCCGCTGTTGTTACATTGTAATTGGGCGAGATTGTTCAAGTCCTGACGCAATGCCTGGTAAAGTTTATCGTCCGGCAGCACGCCAGCGTGGGCATCGAGCATTTCGCTGTAACGTTTACGCTGGCTTTGATAGACCTTCGCCAGGGTTGAGTCGTCCAGCACGCAATACTGACGGTAGCTACGCTCCATCTCCAGTGCCGCATTAGTCATTGCCTCACTGCGCCGGGCGTCAATAAGCGTTGTGCGATTGACCAGCGCCGCCTGATCGCTAAGCGCATTAAGGCTTTGCCAGGCTTGCCATGCCAGTACCAGCAGAGGCAGCAGAATCAGCAAGAATGCCAGCATGACTAATTGTCGTAATGAACGGGGAAAAACGGGCCAGCGTTTCAAGGTGTTACTCTCGTCAGACGCGAATAGCCAGATGCTAACCGAGGGGAAGTTCAGATACAACAAAGCCGGGAATTACCCGGCTTTGTTGTGGAATAAGGCGGTGCCTAACTCGACGTTTCGCCCGATGGTTGATATAGCTACGCTGATATCAGAAGTTGGACGGCAGGCACCTTGTTGTGCGTCATTCGAATTTTATGTAGCACGTCCCGAAGGGGCTGACATAAGTGGGTGAATGAGCCACTGGTTATTATTATGCAGTAACTGTGCCAATAAATAAAATGGTTTGATAACGTACTGATAAAACATAGCTTTAATGAATTAATGGTTGTTCCATTGGTTGGCTATAAATCAGCCAGTGTGTCGCTTAAAAGAGACGCCCAAAGCTTAAATTATTCGTTTTAAATTAAATCAATAAGTTATATGTCACCTATAAGCGACACGGCAAACCACCCATTGTCGTGATTTACAGACACAAAAAAAAAGCTCCCGGAGTTGGGAGCTTATAATTGTTGGCTAAGTGGTTGTGTGTAATGCCGGATGCGGCGTGAAAGCCTTATCCGGCCTACAAAACAATGGGTTGCGTGAAATTTCCGCAGCCTTACCCCAGCTGCTTACGCGCATTACGGAAAATACGCATCCATGGGCCATCCTCGCCCCAGTTTTCCGGATGCCAGGAGTTGCTGACAGTACGGAAAACACGTTCCGGATGCGGCATCATAATGGTGACTCGACCGCTTTCAGTCGTGACCGCCGTGATGCCATTCGGAGAACCGTTCGGGTTAGCCGGGTAGGTTTCGGTGACTTTGCCGAAATTATCGACATAGCGCAGCGCAACCAGCCCTTTGCTTTCCAGTGCCGCCAGATGCGCCGCGTCGCGTACTTCAACGCGCCCTTCACCGTGAGACACAGCAATCGGCATCTGCGAGCCCACCATCCCCTGCAACAGCAGAGACGGGCTTTGGGTCACTTCAACCAGGCTGAAACGCGCTTCAAAGCGATCGGAGGTGTTACGCACGAAACGAGGCCACAGCTCGCTACCTGGGATCAGCTCACGCAGATTAGACATCATCTGGCAACCGTTACATACCCCCAGCGCCAGCGTTTGCGGACGATGGAAGAAGGTTGCAAACTCATCGCGTACACGGTTGTTGAACAGAATAGACTTCGCCCAACCTTCACCGGCACCCAGCACATCACCGTAGGAGAAACCACCGCACGCGACCAGGGCGTGGAAATCCTCCAGACCAGTGCGTCCAGCCAGCAGATCGCTCATATGCACGTCGATAGCGTCGAAGCCCGCACGATGGAAAGCTGCCGCCATTTCAACATGCGAGTTCACGCCTTGCTCACGCAGTACGGCAACTTTCGGGCGCGCGCCAGTAGCGATAAACGGAGCTGCCACATCTTCGTTGATATCGAACGACAGTTTCACATTCAGGCCCGGATCAGCGTCGTTGGATTTCGCCTGATGTTCCTGATCGGCGCACTCCGGGTTGTCACGCAGGCGCTGCATCTGCCAGGTGGTTTCCGCCCACCAGACACGCAACGTGGTGCGGCTTTCGCTGAATACAGTCTGCCCGTTGGCGGTAATCACAAAACGATCGCCAGAAACCGCCTGGCCGACATAATGGACGCACTCAGCAAGGCCATGCTGTGCCAGTACCGCTTCGACCGCTTCACGGTCAGCGGCACGCACCTGAATCACCGCTCCCAGTTCTTCGTTAAACAGCGCCGCCAGGTGATCGTCGCCCAGAGAGGCGATATCCGCTTCAATGCCGCAATGACCGGCAAATGCCATTTCCGCCAGCGTTACCAGCAGGCCACCGTCAGAGCGGTCGTGGTACGCGAGCAGCTTACGCTGTGCAACCAGCGCCTGAATCGCGTCATAGAAGCCTTTCAGTTGCGCGACGTCGCGCACATCAGCCGGTTTGTCGCCAAGCTGACGATAAACCTGCGCCAGCGCCGTTGCGCCCAGCGCATTATTGCCAAGGCCCAAATCAATCAGCAGCAGTGCGTTATCTTCGGTAGAAAGCTGCGGCGTGATGGTGTGACGCACATCTTCCACGCGGGCAAATGCAGAAATAACCAGCGACAGCGGCGAGGTCATTTCGCGCTCTTCGTTACCTTCCTGCCAGCGGGTTTTCATCGACATTGAATCTTTACCCACCGGGATCGTCAGGCCCAGCGCCGGACAAAGCTCTTCGCCCACGGCCTTAACGGCTTCATACAGGCCCGCATCTTCACCAGGGTGGCCTGCCGCCGCCATCCAGTTGGCGGAAAGTTTAATGCGTTTGATATCGCCAATCTGTGTTGCGGCAATATTGGTTAACGCTTCACCGACAGCCAGACGGGCAGAAGCGGCGAAATCCAGCAGCGCAACTGGTGCACGTTCGCCAATTGCCATCGCTTCACCGTAGTAGCTGTCGAGGCTGGCAGTAGTGACCGCACAGTTAGCGACCGGCACCTGCCACGGGCCAACCATCTGATCGCGCGCCACCATGCCGGTTACGCTACGGTCGCCAATGGTAACGAGGAAAGTTTTTTCCGCCACGGTCGGCAGATGCAGCACACGTTTCACCGCGTCAGCAATGGTGATCCCTTCACGGGCCAGCGCATCGCCTTTCGCTTTCAGCGTTTGCACATCGCGGGTCATCTTCGGCGTTTTGCCTAGCAGTACGTCCAGCGGTAGATCGATCGGCTGATCATCAAAATGACGATCGTGCAGAGAAAGATGCAGTTCTTCGGTCGCTTCACCAATCACCGCGTAGGGCGCGCGTTCACGCTTACACAGTTCGTCAAACAGTGGTAACTGATCGGCAGCAACCGCCAGCACGTAGCGTTCCTGGGACTCGTTACACCAGATTTCCAGCGGGCTCATACCCGGTTCGTCGCTCAGGATATCGCGCAGTTCAAATTTACCGCCGCGCCCGCCGTCGCTCACCAGTTCCGGCATGGCGTTAGAAAGACCGCCTGCGCCGACGTCGTGGATAAACAGAATCGGGTTCGCATCGCCAAGCTGCCAGCAACGGTCGATCACTTCCTGGCAACGACGTTCCATTTCCGGGTTGTCGCGCTGAACAGAAGCAAAGTCGAGGTCGGCATCAGATTGACCAGACGCCATAGAAGACGCAGCACCGCCGCCAAGACCGATGTTCATTGCCGGGCCGCCGAGAACGACCAGCTTCGCACCAACGTTGATCTCGCCTTTTTGTACGTGATCGGCGCGAATGTTGCCGATCCCGCCCGCCAGCATGATCGGTTTGTGATAACCGCGCAGCTCTTCGCCGTTGTGGCTGTTCACTTTTTCTTCATAAGTACGGAAGTAGCCGTTCAGCGCCGGACGACCAAATTCGTTGTTAAATGCCGCGCCGCCCAGCGGACCTTCGGTCATGATGTCCAGCGCGGTGACAATGCGCTCAGGCTTACCGAAATCTTCCTCCCACGGCTGTTCGAAGCCAGGAATTCGCAGGTTGGAAACGGAGAAACCAACCAGACCGGCTTTCGGCTTCGCGCCGCGCCCGGTGGCACCTTCATCGCGGATTTCACCGCCGGAACCGGTCGCCGCGCCCGGCCACGGAGAAATTGCCGTCGGGTGGTTGTGAGTTTCGACTTTCATCAGAATATGCGCCGGTTCCTGATGGAAATCGTAGCGGCCCGTTTCGTGGTCAGCAAAGTAGCGGCCCACTTCAGAACCTTCCATCACCGCGGCGTTATCTTTATACGCAGAGAGAACGTGATCCGGCGTGGTTTCGAAGGTATTTTTGATCATCTTGAACAGCGATTTCGGCTGCTGTTCACCGTCGATAATCCAGTCGGCGTTAAAAATTTTGTGGCGGCAGTGCTCAGAGTTCGCCTGGGCGAACATATAGAGCTCGATGTCGTTCGGGTTACGACCAAGCTTTGTGAAAGCATCTTGCAGATAGTCAATTTCATCTTCCGCCAGTGCCAGGCCAAGACGCAGGTTAGCGTCGATTAGCGCCTGACGGCCCTGCCCCAGCAAATCAACACTGGTGACCGGAGTCGGTTGATGATGCGCAAACAGCTGCTCTGCATCATCTAAAGCAAAAAAGACCGTTTCCATCATGCGGTCGTGCAGTTCAGCGGTAACCTGCTGCCATTGTTCATTGGTCAGCGTACCGGCTTCTATATAGTAAGCCACGCCGCGCTCAAGGCGGTTTACCTGTTGCAGCCCGCAGTTATGAGCGATATCGGTCGCTTTCGAAGACCAGGGAGAGATGGTGCCAGGACGCGGGGTCACCAGCAGTAATTTGCCTTCCGGGGCATGGCTGGCGAGTGCCGGACCATATTTCAACAGGCGTTCAAGTTGCGCGTGCGCTTCTTCGTTTAACGGCGCATTGAGGTCAGCAAAATGGACATACTCGGCGTAAATGTTGTGAACCGGGAGCCTGGCAGCCTGAAAACGCGCCAGCAGTTTATTGATTCGGAATGCCGACAGTGCAGGCGAACCACGCAGAATTTCCATCATAAGTCTCTCGTCTTCTAAGCTTTCGGTGTACCCAAGGGGGGGAAACGGGCGTCATTATAAAGAATCTGATGCGCTGACGAAACCGTTTGCGTGGAAATAAAATCACCATCGTGAATTAGCAACGCGTGCCGCCAATGGCTGTAATAAGTTGCCAACTGGCACAGGTTTACGCAAAATGCCGCTCATTGATGATTATACCTTTGTTTAGCATATCGTTTTTTCAAGCCAGGACACGAACGACACAGAGAATTAACTAATTGAAAAAATTAAAGATTAATTATCTGTTCATTGGCATTCTGGCACTGCTTCTTGCGGTAGCTCTCTGGCCGTCTATTCCGTGGTTTGGTAAAGCCGACAACCGTATCGCCGCCATTCAAGCGCGGGGAGAATTGCGCGTGAGCACCATTCATACTCCCCTCACCTGGAATGAGATTAACGGTAACTCTTCCGGGCTGGATTATGAGTTGGCCAAACAATTTGCCGACTACCTCGGTGTGAAACTGAAAGTGACCGTACGGCAGAATATCAGCCAGTTGTTTGACGATCTCGACAACGGCAACGCAGACCTGCTGGCAGCAGGTCTGGTTTATAACAGTGAGCGGGTAAAAAACTATCAGCCTGGTCCTACCTATTATTCCGTTTCACAACAACTGGTTTACAAAGTGGGTCAATATCGCCCACGCACGCTGGGCAATTTGACGGCGGAACAGCTCTCCATCGCACCAGGACACGTCGTCGTTAACGATCTACAAAGACTGAAAGAAACTAAATTCCCGGATTTAAGCTGGAAGGTGGACGACAAAAAAGGCTCAGCGGAATTACTGGAAGATGTCATCGGAGGTAAGCTGGATTACACCATTGCTGATTCTGTCGCCATCAGCCTGTTCCAGCGAGTTCACCCGGAACTCGCCGTGGCACTCGATATCACCGATGAACAACCAGTGACCTGGTTTAGCCAGTTAGATGACGATAATACCCTTTCCGCAGCTCTGCTCGACTTCTTCAACAAAATGAATGAGGACGGCACGCTGGCACGCATTGAAGAGAAATACCTGGGGCATGGCGATGATTTTGATTATGTCGATACGCGCACATTTTTACGCGCCGTCGATGCGGTGCTGCCACAATTAAAACCTTTGTTTGAGAAATACGCCGAGGAAATTGACTGGCGTTTGCTGGCGGCTATTGCTTACCAGGAATCACATTGGGACGCGCAGGCCACCTCGCCGACCGGTGTGCGCGGCATGATGATGTTGACCAAAAATACCGCGCAAAGCCTGGGCATTACCGATCGTACCGATGCTGAACAAAGCATCAGCGGCGGCGCGCGTTATTTGCAGGATATGATGAGTAAAGTGCCGGAAAGCGTGCCAGAAAATGAACGGATTTGGTTTGCGCTCGCTGCGTACAATATGGGTTATGCGCATATGCTGGATGCTCGCGCCCTGACGGCAAAAACCAAAGGTAATCCAGACAGCTGGACCGATGTTAAACAACGTCTGCCTTTACTTAGCCAGAAACCCTATTACAGCAAGCTGACTTACGGTTATGCGCGGGGACATGAAGCTTACGCCTATGTCGAGAATATCCGTAAGTATCAGATTAGTCTGGTGGGGTATCTGCAAGAGAAAGAAAAGCAGGCAACAGAAGCGGCGATGCAGCTGGCTCAGGATTATCCGGCAGTGTCGCCAACAGAATTGAGTAAAGGGAAATTTCCTTTTCTCTCGTTTCTTTCACAGTCGTCATCTAACTATCTGACACACTCCCCTTCGCTGCTGTTTTCCAGGAAGGGAAGTGAAAAGAAGCAAAATTAATCCGCAGAAGATTGCGCTTTTTTCTGCGCTTTGATTTCCTGACGGCGCATGCGAAAGAAGTCGCTGAGCAGCGCTGCACACTCTTCCGCCAATATCCCTTCCGTGATTTCTACCCGGTGATTCATGCCCGGATGGTGCAACACATCCATTAATGATCCGGCAGCCCCCGTTTTCGCATCTCGTGCACCAAAAACTACACGACCAATCCGGCTGTGAATCATCGCTCCGGCGCACATCACACACGGCTCCAGCGTGACATATAATGTGGCGTCGATCAGGCGATAATTTTGCATCACCAGACCGCCCTGACGCAGGGCCATGATTTCAGCGTGCGCGGTAGGATCATGCCGACCAATCGGACGATTCCAGCCCTCGCCGATTACCCGGTTGTTATGCACTAATACCGCGCCGACCGGTACTTCCCGCTCGTCCCAGGCACGCTTTGCCAGCGTCATGGCATGGCGCATCCAGTATTCGTGACTAAATTCGACTTCAGACAAAAAGAAAACTCCGGTTATAAAAGCGCGGCGCATTATACACGGACGCTATGCTTTACTCTATTCCAGTTGCTGGAGTTCACCGCGCGGGGTTACTCGCCAACGATGCTGGCAGAAATAAAGCAGCGGGTTGTCCTGATTACTGTCGCTGTAACCACTGTACAACCGCAGTGGCGTGCCGATTTTGCGTTCCAGTTGCGCGACCTTCTCATGCCCGAGGCAACGCATTGTCAATACCCAGCCGCCATAACCACGCTGAATTTGGCTGGCGATAAGATTCACCCGCGGTAACCAGGGCGTATCGAAATAGACCGCTTCAACCAGCGGCTGTGGAGAACCGGTAATCAACCAGATATCAGCATCGGAACTGAGCAAGTAGGTGGTCAGGCGCTCTTGCACCAGCGGAAAGGCAGTCACATTGTCGCGAAACCAGTGTACAAAATCGGCTTGTAATGCCTGTAAACGCGCTTCGCTGTGACCAAAAGTGCATCCCCACAATAGCAGACTCATCGGCCAGCGCGCAGCACGGCCTTTTATCAATAATGCCATGGCAATAACCGGCAATAGCGGCAGGACAAGCAGTGTATTCAGCGGTTGGCGACGCAGTAAGTAGCGCAGAAAACTACCGAACATATCCTGTTGATGCAATGTTCCATCTAAGTCAAAAAACACCACACGACGCTCGTGAGTTGCCAAACCATACTCCTCTGGACTGAAACATCCTGATTAATCATCGCTACTACATAGCCTAACAGATAGATCATCACTTTTCCGGCAACAATCTACCGTATAATGCTGAATGGAATTTTTAATTCATAGATCTTACAAGCTATGGAATATAATATTCACTCGCTTGTGTCTCATATTGCCTGTTGTCGCCATTATTTTATCGCGAGGAAAGATATGAACGGCTTACTTCGTATTCGTCAGCGTTACGAGCAGCTTGCCCAGAGTGATAAAAAACTGGCGGACTATCTCCTGCTACAACCTGATACGGCGCGCCATTTAAGTTCGCAGCAATTGGCCAACGAAGCTGGGGTCAGTCAATCCAGCGTAGTGAAATTCGCACAAAAACTCGGCTATAAAGGTTTTCCAGCCTTAAAACTGGCGTTAAGCGAAGCTCTGGCGAGCCAGCCGGAATCCCCTTCTGTCCCCATTCATAACCAAATTCGCGGTGATGATCCGCTGCGACTGGTGGGTGAAAAACTCATAAAAGAAAACACGGCTGCCATGTATGCGACACTGAACGTTAACAGTGAAGAGAAATTGCATGAATGCGTGGTGATGCTGCGTTCTGCGAGGCGGATTATTTTGACTGGCATTGGCGCTTCGGGTCTGGTAGCGCAAAACTTTGCCTGGAAACTGATGAAGATTGGTTTCAATGCTGCCGCAGAACGCGATATGCATGCGTTGCTCGCTACTGTACAGGCATCTTCACCGGACGACCTGTTATTAGCCATCTCTTACACTGGTGTACGACGTGAGTTAAATCTCGCGGCAGATGAGATGCTGCGCGTGGGTGGAAAGGTGCTGGCAATTACCGGTTTCACGCCGAATGCTCTGCAACAACGAGCGTCCCACTGCCTGTATACTATTGCCGAAGAACAGGCGACGAATAGTGCATCGATCTCCGCTTGTCACGCTCAGGGAATGCTTACAGATTTGCTGTTCATTGCGCTAATCCAGCAGGACCTGGAACTGGCGCCTGAGCGCATTCGCCACAGCGAAGCACTGGTGAAAAAACTGGTTTGAGCAAAGAATGCGCGTATAATGCCCGCCCAGTTTGTGTTGTTTTGAGAGTTTCCTTATGGCGCTGTTAATCACTAAAAAATGCATCAATTGTGATATGTGTGAACCTGAATGCCCGAATGAGGCGATTTCAATGGGAGATCATATCTACGAGATTAACAGCGATAAGTGTACCGAATGCGTAGGTCACTACGAGACGCCAACCTGCCAGAAGGTGTGTCCGATCCCTAATACTATTGTGAAAGATCCGGCGCATGTCGAGACAGAAGAGCAGTTGTGGGATAAATTTGTGTTAATGCATCACGCAGATAAAATTTAATATTCTGCTCTGGAAGTAGAGTATTTATTATTTTTTAGAGAAACCTTGACGCTATTATATTTATTTAAATGATGACAACGGCATAATCATTCGCCAAATAAATTCATATAATATCTGCGCAGACATTTATTTATAATTATTAAAGGCGCGCCTGGCTGGTTAACCTGACGCGCCTTAAGTACGTTTCCTTGTGTTATAAGAACAGAAGGATCAGCTGTAAAACAGCAATGATGACTTTAATGACCCGTTTAAACAGGTATCGACAATCAGTCATTCGTTTTTCCTTAAACAAGGAATGCAGCCGTTCAGATTAGCCCTTACATCTCCCCAAAACTGAACGTGCGAGTTATTGAGGATGCATGCTGCACTCCACACCAGAGCTTTGACGACACCACTCGTTTCAATGGGGGAATTCAGTGGCATGGTGTAAAGCACAGCAAAATCGCCAATAACGAAGCCAATTTTAATGTACTTACGAATTTGCAGTCACGTTAATATTTCCATCAATATCGCTTTCTTCGTAAAGGCTCGAGTTTTTATGATAAAGATTGCAAGTTGCTTGTAAAAGATAACCACCCTGATCCATAATCGCTGTTGTTGAGGGTGCATGCTGCACAAAATTAAAGTTATGAAGTAAAACCCCCGTTCCTTACCAGTTCGGGGGTTTTACTTTATAAAGAGAACGGTATTATTTTAACTTTCAATAATTACCGTGGCGCAAGCATAGTGACGTTCATCTGCCAGCGTCACATGCATATGTGCGACGCCCAGCTTTTCCGCGAGTTTTAATGCCTCGCCCCACAGTCGCAACCGTGGCTTACCAAGCTCATCATTGAACACTTCAAACTGATTAAACGCCAGACCATTGCGGATCCCGGTTCCAAACGCTTTTGCCGCCGCTTCTTTCACTGCAAAACGCTTCGCCAGAAAACGCACTGGCTGTTGGTGCGTTTTCCAGATTTCCCATTCGTTATCGCTTAATACGCGGCGAGCCAGGCGCTCACCGGAACGGGCGATCACCGCTTCAATGCGAGCGATCTCCACGATATCCGTGCCTAAACCTAATATTGCCATTAGCCACGCACTTCCAGCATCAGACGCTTCATTTCTGCCACCGCATCTTTCAGTCCGGTCATCACTGCACGACCAATAATGGCATGGCCGATATTCAGTTCATGCATCTCAGGAATGGCGGCAATGGCTTTCACGTTGTGATAGGTCAGACCGTGTCCGGCGTTAACTTTCAGACCGAGGCTTGCGGCAAAGGTCGCGGCTTTGGCGATGCGCGCCAACTCTTGCGCCTGTTCAGCGTCAGTTTTGGCATCGGCATAACAACCGGTGTGGATCTCGATAAACGGGGCGCCTACCTCTGCTGCAGCTTTGATCTGCTCTTCATCTGCGTCGATAAACAGAGAAACCTGAATCCCGGCATCCGCCAGACGTTTACAGGCATCGCGCATTTTGTCACGCTGACCTGCGACGTCCAGGCCACCTTCGGTTGTCACTTCCTGGCGCTTTTCCGGTACCAGGCAGCAAAAATGAGGCTTCGTCTCAATGGCAATCGCCAGCATCTCTTCGGTCACCGCCATTTCCAGATTCATGCGGGTATCCAGCGTCTGACGCAGGATGCGCACGTCGCGGTCAGTAATGTGGCGACGATCTTCACGCAAATGCACGGTAATGCCATCCGCGCCAGCCTGCTCGGCAATAAACGCGGCCTGCACCGGGTCGGGGTAAGCAGTACCACGTGCATTACGCAGCGTTGCGATATGGTCAATGTTGACGCCCAACAGTAATTCAGCCATGACAATCCTCATCAGTCATTATGTGTTTGCACTGTTCGCTTAGGTATAAACTGCCGGAACAGTTCCCTGCTCTTTAAAGGTTTACCGCCAAGATACGGCTTAAGCGCCATGCGGGTAAAGCGTTTCGCGGCACGCAATGTGTCTGCGTCAGGAAATTCCCGCGAGTGTAACGCTTTCAACTGCCTCCCGGTGAAGGTTTTATTGTCGATAACGACGCTTGCGATAAACCCTTTTTCTTCGCGATAACGATACGTCATGGTGTCATCCACCGGTTCGCCGCTACCTGCACAATGGGTAAAATTGACGCCATAACCCAGATGCCCGAGCAATGCCAGTTCGAAGCGGCGCAACGCGGGTTCCGGTGTGCCTGTGGCTCCAGCCAGAGACTGGATGCAGTGCAAGTAATCGAAAAAGAGTTCCGAGAAGCGCGTCTCGTATTCCAGCACGCGGGAGAGAAGTTCGTTGATGTACAGACCGCTGTAAAGCGTGATACCGCTTAATGGCAGCGCCAATGAGACAGCTTCAGCACTGCGCAGTGTTTTGACTTCACCGCGCCCACCGAAGCGAAGCAAGAGAGGCGTGAAAGGCTGTAATGCACCTTTCAGGGTAGAGCGTTTAGAGCGTGCGCCTTTGGCAACCAGACGCACGCGACCCGACTCCTCCGTGAAGACATCCAGCATCAGGCTGGTTTCGCTCCACGGGCGACTATGCAGGACAAATGCGCGCTGCCAGCCTTCCATCATACTCGTCGCCTTTCAAGTTGCAGGTGCCCTGGCTGCACCCGTTCCCCCTGGTCACTTACTTTAGTAAGCTCCCAGGGATTCACGGTCTTGCCGCCTTCCTGCACCTCGAAAGTCATAGAGTATGCTAATTAAAGATCGTCAACGTAACCGAGACTACGCAGTGCGCGTTCGTCATCAGCCCAGCCGGATTTCACTTTCACCCACAGCTCAAGGTGGACAGGCGCTTCGAACATTTCCTGCATGTCTTTACGCGCTTCAATACCGATGGTTTTGATCTTGGCCCCTTTGTTGCCAATGACCATCTTCTTCTGCCCTTCGCGCTCAACGAGAATCAAACCGTTGATGTCATAGCCACCACGTTCATTGGTGACAAAACGTTCGATCTCCACGGTCACGGAGTACGGCAGTTCTGCACCGAGGAAACGCATCAGTTTTTCACGGATGATTTCAGAGGCCATAAACCGCTGTGAGCGATCGGTGATGTAATCTTCCGGGAAGTGATGGGTCGCTTCAGGCAGATGCTTACGCACGATTGCCGCAATAGTGTCAACATTCAGCCCGGTTTCGGCAGAGATCGGCACAATATCGAGGAAGTTCATCTGGCTTGCCAGGAACTGCAGATGCGGCAGCAGATCGGCTTTCTCCTGCACGTTGTCCACTTTGTTCACCGCGAGGATCACCGGCGCTTTGCCATCACGCAGCTTGTTGAGCACCATTTCATCGTCCGGTGTCCAACGGGTGCCTTCAACGACAAAATCACCAGCTCAACGTCGCCAATGGAGCTGCTCGCCGCTTTGTTCATCAGGCGGTTAATAGCACGCTTCTCTTCCATATGCAGGCCCGGGGTGTCGACGTAGATCGCCTGATACGCGCCTTCAGTATGGATCCCCACAATGCGGTGACGAGTTGTCTGCGCTTTGCGGGAAGTGATGGAGATTTTCTGCCCCAACAGTTTGTTCAGCAGCGTGGATTTGCCAACGTTCGGGCGTCCGACGATGGCAATAAATCCGCAATAACTTTTATCGATGCTCATTCCAGCTCCAGTTTTTTCAACGCCTGTTCGGCGGCAGCCTGCTCAGCCTTACGACGGCTTGAACCTGTGCCAACCACCGGTTCACTCAGGCCGCTGACCTGGCAGTGGATTGTAAATTCTTGATCGTGCGCTTCGCCACGGACCTGAACTACCAGATAAGTCGGCAGCGGCAGATGGCGACCCTGCAAATATTCCTGCAGACGTGTTTTCGGATCTTTTTGTTTATCGCCTGGGCTAATTTCGTCCAGACGGGTTTGATACCAGTTAAGGATTAACTTCTCGACAGTTTGAATATCACTGTCGAGGAATACGCCACCAATTAATGCTTCGACGGTGTCGGCGAGAATTGACTCGCGACGAAATCCACCGCTTTTAAGTTCACCCGGCCCTAAACGCAAGCACTCGCCTAACTCAAATTCGCGTGCCAGTTCTGCCAGCGTATTGCCACGGACCAGCGTGGCGCGCATCCGGCTCATATCGCCTTCATCCACACGCGGGAAACGGTGATACAGCGCATTGGCGATAACGTAGCTCAAGATTGAGTCGCCTAAAAATTCTAAACGCTCGTTATGTTTGCTGCTGGCGCTGCGGTGAGTTAATGCCTGCTGCAGCAGTTCCTGATGATTAAAAGTGTAGCCCAGCTTCCGTTGAAGCCGATTAATTACGATGGGGTTCATGCGATACCAATAAATAAATGCGTCAACAATTCAGCACACGAAACAGACCTGATACACATAGGCTCTGTTAACCGCTTTGTCGCGGATTCATTACGCCATATATGGAAACCAACGCTGTTTCGTGTGCCGTGGCAACCAGAAGGCGCCAACCTTAAACTTCGGGGGAATATTCTATACACAACGATAAGGGATGTCGTTAGCCTGGGGAGATTTATCTCATAAATAATTCACGTTGCCGCCAGAATGACGACAACGTGAACGAGAAGCAGCAATTAATGGATGCCACCAATGCGACTTAAGCGCACACCTGTCGGCCATTCACCTTCTTGCTTATCGAAACTCATCCAGATTGCCGTTGCCCGACCAACCAGATTCGCTTCCGGCACAAAGCCCCAGTAACGGCTGTCCGCGCTGTTGTCGCGGTTATCGCCCATCATGAAGTATTGACCCGGCGGGACAATCCAGGTTGCCAGTTGCTGCCCTGGCTGCTGGTAATACATACCCACCTGATCCTGGGCGATTGGCACAGTCAGGATACGATGCGTTACATCGCCCAGCGTCTCTTTACGTTCGGAAAGACGAATGCCATTTTCTTTGGTTTCGTTTTTCGGCACTTCAAAGAAGCCACTGGTCGCTTCCCCGCCGTTACGACGCGAGAAGGTCTGTACGAAATCGCTCGGTTCAACGTTGGAATAAGTTACCGGCAGCGCGTTTTCACACGCCTGACCAGAACTGCATCCAGGTTGAATGGTCACTTCTTTCGCGACCGGATCATAAGTGACTTTATCGCCCGGTAAACCTACCGCGCGTTTGATGTAATCAAGCTTCGGATCTTCCGGGTATTTGAAGACCACGATATCGCCACGTTTCGGATGACCGGTTTCGATCAATGTTTTCTGGTAAATAGGATCTTTAATGCCGTAAGCAAATTTCTCTACCAGAATGAAGTCACCGATTAACAGAGTCGGCATCATCGAACCTGACGGGATCTGGAACGGCTCATAAATAAATGAACGCACAATCAATACGATAGCCAGCACCGGAAATACAGAAGCCCCGGTTTCCAGCCAGCCTGGCTTCGGCGCAACCTTTTTCAGTGTTGCTTTATCCAGTGAATCCCCGGCAGCCGCTTGCGCCGCTGCCTGACATTCCCGTCGTTTAGGTGCGAAAAAGAATTTATCCACGCACCATAAAATGCCCGTCACCAGTGTGGCAATCACCAGAATCAGGGCAAACATATTCGCCATGCCAACTCCTAAGGGTTATTTGTTGTCTTTGCCGACGTGCAGAATGGCAAGGAACGCTTCCTGCGGCAGCTCAACGTTACCGATCTGCTTCATACGTTTCTTACCTTCTTTCTGTTTCTGCAGCAGCTTTTTCTTACGGCTGATATCACCACCATAGCATTTAGCCAGTACGTTTTTACGCAGCTGCTTCACGGTAGAACGCGCAATGATGTGCGTTCCAATCGCTGCCTGAATAGCGATATCAAACTGCTGGCGTGGGATCAGATCTTTCATCTTCTCCACCAGCTCGCGACCACGGTTTTGCGAATTATCACGGTGGGTGATCAATGCCAGCGCATCAACACGTTCACCGTTGATTAAGACGTCAACACGCACCATGTCAGAAGCCTGGAAGCGTTTGAAGTTGTAATCCAAAGACGCATAACCACGCGAGGTAGATTTCAGTCGGTCGAAGAAATCAAGCACCACTTCCGCCATCGGGATCTCGTAGGTCAGCGCTACCTGGTTTCCGTGATAGACCATGTTGGTCTGTACACCGCGTTTTTCCACGCACAGGGTAATGACGTTACCGAGATACGCTTGCGGCAGCAGCATGTGACACTCTGCAATCGGCTCGCGCAGTTCGTAGATGTTATTTACCGCTGGCAGCTTGGATGGGCTGTCGACGTAGATAACTTCTTTTGCCGTAGTTTCAACTTCATACACTACTGTCGGTGCTGTGGTAATCAGGTCAAGATCGTATTCACGTTCCAGACGTTCCTGAATGATCTCCATGTGCAACAGGCCGAGGAAGCCGCAGCGGAAACCAAAGCCCAGCGCCGTTGAGCTTTCTGGCTCATAGAACAGTGAAGCGTCGTTCAGGCTGAGTTTGCCCAACGCGTCACGGAAGGCTTCATAGTCGTCGGAACTTACCGGGAACAGACCGGCATATACCTGCGGTTTAACTTTCTTAAACCCAGGCAACGCTTTTTCTGCCGGATTACGCGCCAGCGTTAAGGTATCGCCTACCGGTGCACCGTGGATGTCTTTGATCGCACACACCAGCCAGCCTACTTCGCCGCATTTCAGTTCAGTACGATCAACCTGTTTCGGCGTGAAGATCCCCAGGCGGTCGGCGTTATAGGTCTGCCCGGTGCTCATAACTTTCACTTTGTCGCCCTTACGCAGGGTGCCGTTTTTAATACGGATAAGTGAAACCACGCCCAGGTAGTTATCGAACCAGGAATCGATAATCAGCGCCTGTAGCGGACCTTCTGGATCGCCTTCCGGCGGCGGAATGTCACGCACCAGACGTTCGAGAACATCCTGCACGCCAACGCCGGTTTTCGCGGAGCAGCGCACCGCATCGGTGGCGTCGATGCCAACAATATCTTCAATTTCTTCCGCCACGCGTTCAGGATCGGCTGCCGGCAGGTCAATCTTGTTCAGTACCGGCACCACTTCGAGATCCATCTCCATCGCGGTGTAGCAGTTCGCCAGAGTTTGCGCTTCTACGCCCTGCCCGGCGTCGACCACCAGCAATGCACCTTCACAGGCAGCCAGCGAACGGGAAACTTCATAGGAGAAGTCTACGTGGCCCGGGGTGTCGATAAAGTTAAGCTGATAGGTTTCACCGTCAGACGCTTTGTAGTCCAGCGTCACGCTTTGCGCTTTGATGGTAATGCCACGCTCACGCTCAAGATCCATGGAATCGAGAACCTGCGCCTCCATTTCACGGTCAGACAGGCCACCGCAGATCTGGATAATACGGTCAGACAGCGTCGATTTACCGTGGTCAATGTGAGCTATGATCGAAAAGTTACGTATATTCTTCATAAAGTATGATTATTGTGCCTTAACGCCCGGTTAACCAGGCTTTTAGAAGTCGCTGTTCTGAGCTTAACGTCTGTATTAATAGAAAGGCCGCATTCTACACTACAACATTGAGGCGAGGAAATGTTCATACCGTATGGATTGTGGTATCTGGAAACGTCCTCGCATTTGTTATGCAAAATGCAACAAAGCCAGTGAAATCACTGGCTCGCGTCTTCCGAAGATGTTTCAAACCGCACAAGGCCTGGCGGCAATGCCACGCTTAAGATGATCGGTTGCCATTCAGCCCGGGCAGCAAACTTTCGCGAGTAGCCGCGCGCAATCAGGAATCCACCAACGCCACCAAGAATTGCGCCGCATAACGCCGCGATGTCTGAAGCAAAGAGTAGCTGAAATAACGAAGCAACAAGGAATAATCCCAACAGTGGCGACATATAAACCAGTAATGCGGAACTAAGCAGGCTACCTTCAGCGATTCCTAATTCCACTTTTTGCCCCGGCACTAACGGCTCATCACAGGGTACGACGATGGTATGTGTGGTTTGCGGACCAAGTTTATTCAACACGCGACTGCCGCAGCCAGCGCGGGAAGCGCAGCTGCTGCACGAGGCTTTGACATCACAACTGACCAGCGCCTGCCCGTTTTGCCAGGAGACGACGGTAGCCCACTCTTTGATCATTGTGCGGCCCCGAACTTAATGTTCTCGGCAATGCGTTTCGCCGTTTGCGGCGGTAGTTCACCAACAATAGTGATTTCCGCGTTGTCACGTATGCTGGTGCTGACTGTTCGGCGTCCGGTACGCAACATCTGATCGGTGCTCGATGGCGTCGCGCGGTTAACGTTTACCGAGAAGCTGAACAAGCCGTCTGAATAGAGACGTGATTCGATGGGCATATTGTCCATCGTGGGCAACGGGCGTCGGCTACTGGAGACTTCGCTAAACCCCTGCGGCAACCAGGTTGGAGTCCAGTTGAATTTGGCTTTTTCACCTACAGGAACAGAAAGCAGTGGCGGCAAATTTGCCTTCGCCAGCGTCTGCATACTGCTGCTGATATCCTGATTGACGTTAAAAGCAATCACGCGAAATTGTTCCAGCGTTTCACCATCGCGATCAAGGAGATCAACCCGCATCGGTAATTTCGATTCGGTGTCCATCCACACAATGTAGCTGTAGCGTGTGCCATCACGAGCAACCACGCGAATGACTTCGCAAAGACGATCAGCAATACGCGTGCGTCCCACGGAGATAAAGTCGTAGTAAGGAGAAAGGCGTTTGAAATCGGTATAAATGAGCGATGGCAGAGAATCAACAATGTAATCGCCATTAAGAGTAAACGGTTCAAGGCCCGGCTCAAAGTAGCTGATTTCATTGCCGCGCTGTACCACTTCCCGGCGCGGGCCATCCATTTGCAACAGCTGTGCAAGCGGACGGTTATCGAGGCGTGCATGTCGATAACGCAGAGACTCAACACCCTGTTTATTGATGCTGATGAATGACAGCTCGTAATTCAGTGACTGGCTGGCCAGGTTCATCTGCTGTAATAACGCCCCGGACGCGGGAGTGGCCGAGGCGTTAGCAGAGAATAACAGGCTACCTGTCACTAATGACATGGCAAACCAAAGTTGCTTCATTACTGCGATTGCGTTCCTAAAGTTTGAATTCCTGGCACCTGTACAGCGGCTTGCTGTGTTTGTGCCTGCTCAAACTGAAGCTGTTCAGAGTGGAGTCGACGTTGCAGTTCGTAATCCTGCAACATGGCATTAATGCGACGACGCTGCTCCTGTACCTGCTGCTGTTGACCATTGTTTGCGGTCGCTTCAGAAGGTACTCCCAGACTTACCGGACTGGCTTTCCCCATCATCGGCAGAGTATTAAATACCGGTGTTTCGGGCTGCTGGGACGTTTCAGATTGTCCATTATAGTGCTGGACGCCAACGATAACTGCAAGCGATACACATGCCGCTACGCCCATTTGGGTAAGCTGTGCCGCCCATGGACGTACTTTCTGCCAGAATGGCATTTTCTGCCATTGATGCGGCGCAGGCTGGGCCTCTGGGATCAATGTCGTCGGTTGACGAACGGGCTCTTCTTCAATGGCGGCCATCACGCGTGATGAAATATCGAAATGAAGCAACTCAGGAGTATCACCCCGCATAGAGTCACGGATTAAGTGATAGCTTTCCCAGGTTTTCTGCATTTCCGGGTTGTGAGCCAGTTCGTTAAGCAGCTCACTATCCAGCGTTTCGCCATCCATTAAAGCGGAAAGTTGTTCTTTCTGCATGCCTAATACCCTTATCCAGTATCCCGCTATCGTCAACGCCTGATAAGCGGTTGAACTTTGTTATCAATAGCTTCCCTCGCTCGGAAGATACGTGAACGCACCGTACCTACCGGACAATCCATGATAGCGGCTATCTCTTCATAGCTCAGGCCATCCAGCTCCCGCAAGGTTATTGCCATGCGTAAATCTTCCGGGAGGGACTCAATAGTTCGGAAAACTATCTGTCTCAGTTCTTCTGACAACATTAAGTTCTCAGGGTTCGAAATTTCTTTCAACGCGCCGCCACTTTCGAAGTTTTCTGCTTCAATGGCATCCACATCACTGGAAGGTGGACGACGCCCCTGAGCAACCAGGTAATTTTTCGCTGTATTTACAGCAATCCGATACAGCCATGTATAAAAAGCACTATCTCCCCGGAACGAATCCAGCGCACGATAGGCTTTAATAAAAGCTTCTTGTACCACATCGGGAACATCACCCGACGGCACATAGCGGGAAACCAGACTCGCCACTTTATGCTGATAGCGCACTACCAGTAAGTTAAAAGCTTTCTGATCTCCCTTCTGGACCCGTTCAACCAGGACCTGGTCCGTTAACTGCTCGCTCATCCGAGGTAAAGTCTCCCCAAACCAAATTTCCACGCGCTATCGAAACGCCACTCCATTAGCTGCAATTTGAGCAAGCAAAACGTTAGAGTGTCTCGTTTTTGTAAAGTTCCGTAACGCATCTGTTTTTGTTTGTCATGCTGTAGACGGATCATTATCTATCATTATAAGTCTACAGAATCTGAACATCGCATTATCTGTGTAGAAATGCCCATTTAACTGCCTGAAGAGTACCCCAACGGCCTTTTTATTTCACCACCTAATCCTCCGCCAGCAAGCAACTTCTCTTTTTTCCACCGTCCAGGATCTCCCTGTTTAGCCATTGTAACAAATATTAAAATAGCAGGTGTTTAATTACACAATGTGATGCTATGCTGACCAAACCGTGTTTAGTAAATTAAACAAACAAAATGAATACTCTTCCTGAACATTCTTGTGATGTGCTGATTATCGGTAGCGGCGCAGCCGGGCTTTCACTGGCACTACGTCTGGCTGACCAGCATCAGGTCATCGTTCTTAGCAAAGGCCCGGTAACGGAAGGCTCAACATTTTATGCCCAGGGCGGAATCGCCGCCGTGTTTGATGAAACTGACAGCATTGACTCGCATGTGGAAGATACATTAATTGCTGGCGCCGGTATTTGCGATCGCCATGCGGTTGAGTTTGTCGCCAGCAACGCGCGTTCCTGCGTGCAATGGCTAATCGATCAGGGAGTGTTGTTTGATACCCATGTGCAGCCAAATGGCGAAGAAAGCTATCATCTGACTCGTGAAGGTGGGCATAGTCACCGTCGTATTCTTCATGCTGCCGATGCCACTGGTAGAGAAGTAGAAACCACGCTGGTGAGCAAGGCGCAGAACCATCCGAATATTCGAGTGCTGGAACGCAGCAATGCGGTTGATCTGATCGTTTCTGACAAGATTGGTCTGCCTGGAACGCGACGGGTTGTCGGCGCGTGGGTGTGGAACCGTAATAAAGAAACCGTGGAAACTTACCATGCTAAAGCGGTGGTGCTGGCAACTGGCGGTGCGTCGAAGGTTTATCAGTACACCACCAATCCGGATATTTCTTCTGGCGATGGCATTGCTATGGCGTGGCGCGCAGGCTGCCGGGTTGCCAATCTCGAATTTAATCAGTTTCACCCTACCGCGCTGTACCATCCACAGGCACGGAATTTCCTGTTAACGGAAGCCTTACGCGGCGAAGGCGCTTATTTGAAACGCCCGGACGGCACACGTTTTATGCCTGATTTTGATGATCGCGGCGAACTGGCCCCACGCGATATTGTCGCCCGCGCCATTGACCATGAGATGAAACGCCACGGCGCGGATTGTATGTTCCTTGATATCAGCCATAAGCCCGCCGAATTTATTCGCCAGCATTTCCCGATGATCTATGAAAAGTTGCTCGGGTTGGGTATTGACCTCACGAAAGAACCGGTGCCGATTGTGCCTGCTGCGCACTATACCTGCGGCGGCGTAATGGTTGACGATCATGGACGTACGGACGTTGATGGCCTGTATGCCATTGGCGAAGTGAGTTATACGGGCTTACATGGTGCTAACCGCATGGCCTCTAACTCCTTGCTGGAGTGTCTGGTCTATGGCTGGTCGGCAGCGGAAGATATTACAAAACGTATGCCTTATGCGCGTGGCGTCAGTACGTTACCGCCGTGGGATGAAAGCCGTGTTGAGAATCCTGACGAACTGGTGGTGATTCAACATAACTGGCACGAGTTACGCCTGTTTATGTGGGATTACGTCGGCATTGTGCGCACAACAAAACGTCTTGAGCGCGCTCTGCGGCGTATCAATATGTTGCAACAGGAAATAGACGAATATTACGCACACTTCCGCGTATCAAATAATTTGCTGGAACTGCGTAATCTGGTGCAGGTTGCCGAGTTGATTGTTCGCTGTGCAATGATGCGTAAGGAAAGTCGGGGGTTGCATTTCACGCTGGATTATCCGGAACTGCTCACGCATTCCGGTCCATCGATCCTTTCCCCCGTCAATCATTACATAAATAGATAAAAAGCCTGGGTCAGCGCCGTATACGCTTCGGAATAGTTCTGGTCTGGCCCACGAATGACTAAGCGATCGCAAAAGCACTCCCCCGCCAGTGGGGAGAATGCCAGCAGCACCCGATGCGGCAATCGCGCTTCGTTTTCTGCCACATCCGTTCGCAAACGTAAATGCCACCCCATGCTTAATGCCAGCTCCGTAAAACTATTACCGATTTGCTCTGGCAACACCACGCAGAAAAATCCCTCTTCGGTAATGCACTCTGCCGCGCAAGTCAGCAAGGATTGATGATCCAGCGTGGTGGTATAGCGCGCCTGTTCCCGCTGCGGTGTCGCACACTCCACTCCCTGCTGATAATACGGCGGGTTGCTGATGATTAAATCGAAGCGTGCTGTCTGCTGTGTGATCCACTGCTGAATATCTGCCGTATGGACATTAATCCGCTCTGCCCACGGAGACTGGTTAATATTCTCCTGCGCCTGAGCTGCAGCTTCACTTTCCAGTTCAACTGCATCAATCATCACGCTGTCATCGGTTCGCTGCGCCAGCATCAGTGCCAACAACCCGCTACCAGTGCCGATATCAAGGCAGCGTTTTACCCCTGCCACCGGAGCCCATGCGCCAAGCAAAATTCCATCCGTTCCCACTTTCATCGCACATCGTTCGTGGCCGACAAAAAACTGTTTAAAAGTAAATCCATTACGACGAAGCACGGATGTAGACTGTGACATGTAAATAAAACCTTGCTGAAAAAACGGCGATAGCACCGGGTAAGAACAATACCTGAGAAGCGATATCCATACAAACAGATGAAGATTGCAGCCGTAACGTCTATAATCAGCGCCCCACACAGAGGTAGAACATGACTGTAACGACTTTTTCCGAACTTGAACTCGACGAAAGCCTGCTGGAAGCCCTCCAGGATAAAGGTTTCACTCGCCCGACCGCCATTCAGGCTGCCGCCATTCCGCCTGCGCTCGATGGCCGTGATGTACTCGGTTCTGCGCCGACAGGCACCGGTAAAACGGCGGCGTATCTGCTGCCAGCGTTGCAGCACCTGCTCGATTTCCCACGTAAGAAATCCGGTCCGCCGCGTATTTTGATCCTCACCCCAACTCGCGAGCTGGCGATGCAGGTGGCCGATCATGCCCGCGAACTGGCGAAACATACGCATCTGGATATCGCCACTATCACCGGCGGCGTGGCCTATATGAACCACGCAGAAGTTTTCAGCGAAAACCAGGACATCGTGGTCGCCACGACCGGACGTCTGCTGCAATACATAAAAGAAGAGAACTTCGATTGCCGCGCAGTTGAAACGCTGATCCTCGACGAAGCTGACCGGATGCTGGATATGGGCTTCGCTCAGGATATCGAGCATATTGCTGGCGAAACGCGCTGGCGTAAACAGACCCTGCTCTTTTCCGCAACGCTGGAAGGCGATGCGATTCAGGATTTTGCCGAGCGTCTGCTGGAAGATCCGGTGGAAGTTTCTGCGAATCCGTCTACCCGTGAGCGCAAAAAAATTCATCAGTGGTATTACCGCGCCGATGATCTTGAGCATAAAACCGCATTGCTGGTGCATCTGTTAAAACAGCCTGAAGCGACTCGCTCAATCGTATTTGTGCGTAAGCGTGAGCGTGTGCATGAGCTGGCAAACTGGTTGCGCGAAGCAGGCATCAACAACTGCTATCTCGAAGGTGAGATGGTACAAGGCAAGCGTAATGAAGCGATTAAACGCCTGACCGAAGGTCGCGTTAACGTGCTGGTTGCAACCGACGTTGCCGCACGCGGTATTGACATTCCTGATGTCAGCCACGTCTTTAACTTCGATATGCCGCGCAGTGGCGATACTTATTTGCACCGTATCGGGCGTACCGCGCGCGCCGGTCGTAAAGGCACCGCAATTTCGCTGGTGGAAGCTCATGACCATCTGCTGCTGGGCAAAGTTGGCCGTTACATTGAAGAGCCGATTAAAGCTCGCGTAATTGATGAGTTACGCCCGAAAACGCGTGCGCCAAGCGAGAAGCAGACCGGCAAGCCATCGAAGAAAGTACTGGCAAAACGCGCCGAGAAGAAAAAAGCTAAAGAGAAAGAGAAGCCGCGGGTGAAAAAAACGCCATCGCGATACCAAAAATATAGGTAAGCGCCGTAAACCAAGCGGAACGGGCGTGCCACCGCAAACAACAGAAGAGTAATCATAATGCCGGGTTTAAGTCCGGCATTTTTTTATCCAGCCACAAAACACTCTTCAACACACTGAATAAAAGTGTGCATCGCCGGGCTAACCGCTTTTCCAGCATGGTGTGCGCACATTGCCGTAATGGTCTGCGACTGTTCGCCAAAAGGCAATTCAATTAATTCTCCGCTCTCAAGCTCTTTTGCCACCGCAAAGCGGGGCAAGTAACTGACACCGATATTCGCCGCGACACAACGTTTGATGCTTTCGATACTTATAAGCTCAATGGTGTTTTCCACCGTGATCCGCCGCTGGCGCAGCGTGCTCTCAAATATCTGCCGGAAGACACATTGCGGTTCGTTGATAATAAAGCTACAGGCGTTATGTCTTCCCGACTCAGTAAAATCGACATCTGCAATTTGCGGTGAAGCCACCAGCACCAGCGATTGTTCACCCAACTCACGTCGGTTCAGTGCATCATCATTCCCTACGCGATAAAAGATGCCGACATCGGCCTCATCATTCAGTAGTGCATCACGAATAACGTAACAGTTCAGTGACTGCAATGATAAACGCACTTTTGGTGCGCGTTGCCGAAAACGCTGCAACACCTGCGGCATTCGGTAAGAGAGCAACGTTTCGCCCGAAACAACGCGCAGTTCTCCGTCCGGATCCGACTCTTTTTTGGCAGCTTCACGAAGTGTATCCATCACTCTGGTGAGTTCATAGATGTGCGGAAGCAGCTTTTTGCCTTCGCGAGTGAGGCACATCCGTCGACCAATTTTCTCAAACAACTGGACCGAGAACTCCTGTTCAAGCTGCTGAATATGAAAAGTCACCGTCGACTGTGTGCAACACAATTTTTGCGAAGCTCGCAAAAAAGAACCCTCTTCCACCACGGTTTTTAGGGTAATAAAACGGCGCAGATCCATAATCCCAAACCTATCGAAAATATCGAATTTAGAATGTGAAAACATTCATTTTTTTAAATGTTTTGTGTCGGGTACTGTCTACCAAAACAGAGGAGATAACAAGTGACACCGACCCTTTTAAGTGCTTTTTGGACCTACACCCTGATTACTGCCCTCACGCCAGGACCAAACAATATTCTCGCCCTTAGTTCTGCCACGTCGCATGGGTTTCGTCAGAGTACCCGCGTACTGGCGGGGATGAGTCTGGGATTTTTTAATCGTCATGCTACTGTGCGCGGGAATTTCGTTTTCACTGGCTGTTATTGACCCGGCAGCAGTGCATCTGTTGAGTTGGGCGGGGGCGGCATATATTGTCTGGCTGGCGTGGAAAATCGCTACCAGCCCAACAAAGGAAGACGGGCTTCAGGCAAAACCGATCAGCTTTTGGGCAAGCTTTGCGCTACAGTTTGTGAACGTCAAAATCATTTTGTACGGCATTACGGCACTATCGACGTTTGTCCTGCCGCAAACGCAGGCGTTAAGTTGGGTGGTTGGCGTCAGCGTTTTGCTGGCAATGATTGGGACGTTTGGCAATGTGTGCTGGGCGCTGGCGGGGCATCTGTTTCAGCGATTGTTTCGCCAGTATGGTCGCCAATTAAATATCGTGCTGGCGCTGCTGCTGGTCTATTGTGCGGTACGCATTTTCTATTAATGAAAAAAAGCGGAAGAGGTCGCCCTCTTCCGCTTAGTAACTTGCTACTTAAGCCTTACAGGCTTTCAGTAAAGGTACGAGCGATAACGTCGCGCTGCTGTTCCGGAGTCAGAGAGTTAAAGCGAACTGCATAACCGGATACACGGATGGTCAGCTGCGGATATTTTTCCGGATGCTTAACTGCATCTTCCAGAGTTTCACGACGCAGAACGTTTACGTTCAGGTGCTGACCACCTTCTACGCGAACTTCTGGTTTAACTTCTACTGGAACTTCACGGTACTCAATGTCACCCAGTTTGCTTACTGCAACCACTTCGTCTTCTGCAAAACCTGCTTTCGCAACGATGCAACGCGCTTCGCCTTTTTCGCTGTCCAGCAGCCAGAAAGAGTTCAGCAGATCGTCGTTAGCGGCTTTAGTAATCTGGATACCTGTAATCATGTGATGCCTCCCCGGCAAAATTATTTGATTTGTTCAGCCTGTCGCGGCCAATTGGTAAAACCATTGTTGCTTGAGTGTATATATACTCCTCAAAGACCCCTGATTCTTTGATTTAAATCAAATAAAAACACACACCAAGTGTAGCAGCAAGTGGATTTTATTGTTTTACATCAACTTATGCGGGTGTGAAATTTTACCAATTTACATTTTTTTACAGTCGATTATGTCTATAAAATGAGCTTGATTTTGTTCTGTAGAAAGAAGCAGTTAAGCTAGGCGGATTGAAGATTCGCAGGAGAGCGAGATGGCTAACGAATTAACCTGGCATGACGTGCTGGCTGAAGAGAAGCAACAACCCTATTTTCTTAATACCCTTCAGACCGTCGCCAGCGAGCGGCAATCCGGCATCACTATCTATCCGCCACAAAAAGATGTCTTTAACGCCTTTCGTTTTACCGAGTTAGGCGATGTCAAAGTTGTGATTCTCGGCCAGGATCCTTATCACGGCCCCGGACAGGCTCACGGCCTGGCGTTTTCTGTTCGCCCCGGTATCCCCACTCCGCCATCATTACTGAATATGTATAAAGAGCTGGAAAACACCGTTCCAGGCTTTACCCGCCCGGCGCATGGCTATCTCGAAAGCTGGGCGCGTCAGGGTGTTCTGCTGCTCAATACCGTATTGACGGTACGCGCAGGTCAGGCGCATTCCCACGCCAGCCTCGGTTGGGAGATATTTACTGATAAAGTCATCAGCCTCATAAATCAGCATCGCGAAGGCGTGGTGTTTTTGTTGTGGGGATCTCATGCGCAAAAGAAAGGGGCGATTATAGATAAGCAACGCCATCACGTACTGAAAGCACCGCATCCGTCACCGCTTTCTGCGCATCGTGGATTCTTTGGCTGTAACCATTTTGTGCTGGCAAATCAGTGGCTGGAACAACGTGGCGAGACGCCGATTGACTGGATGCCAGTATTACCGGCAGAGAGTGAGTAAATTAGCGGGAAAATGCCGGATGGCAGAGTTGCCACCCGGCTGATTTATCAGGCTTTATTCTGACGCCACCATTCGCCAAGCAGAACGCCAGTTGCGACAGAAATATTCAGTCCAGCAACGTTGCCAGTACCGTCAATCTTCACGCGCAAATCGTTCGGATCGCGTGCGGCATCCGGTAACCCTTCATATTCCTGCCCCAGCACCAGCACCATTTTTTCTGGCAGACTGGTTTTGAACAGCGGTTTACCTTGCTCGCTGGAAGTGGTCACCACGGTGTAGCCCGCCTGACGGAAATCATCCAACACGTCAACAATGTTGTCGCCAGTAATCGGCTGAACGTGCTCTGCGCCGCCTTCTGCGGTACGGATAGCCGCACCAGACTCCAGCAGTGCCGCATCCTGCACCACAACGCCTTTCACGCCGAAGTGCGCGCAGCTACGCATCATGCCACCCAGGTTATGCGGGTTAGATTCGTTTTCCAGCGCCAGTACACAATCCTGCGCGCCTGCCTGGCTTACCCACTGCTGCACGGTTGTACCGTTACGCTTTTTGATCAGGAAGCACACGCCGCCGTGATGTTCCGTGCCTGACGCTTTTGTCAGTTCCGCTTCATCCACCACATGGTACGCTTTGCGGTTTGCCGCCATCCAGCGCAATGCTTCTTTAAAACGTGGCGTTACGCTCTGGATAAACCAGGCGCGAACAATTGCTTCCGGACGGCTCTGGAACAGTGCCTGACATGCGTTTTCGCCGTAGACGCGGGTTTCTTCCGCACGCTGACGACGCAACACTTCCGGATCAATAAAACTTTTACCACTGATGCCACCGTGATCGGCCTTTTCCGGCGCATCATCACCAGGCGCGCGGGAAACTGTGCGCCACGGCGACTCTTCCCACTTGCGGTCACGGGGCTGACTCTGTTTGTCATCGCGGGCGGGGCGACGGCCACCGTCGGCACGAGATTTTCCTGGACGCCCGCCCCCTTTCCCGGTACGCGGGTTATGGGTACGTTTATCAGAATCATCATCACTGCGGACATACATCACTTTGACCTTGCCGCTTTTACCTTTCATTTCATCGTTCATGCTTTTCTCCACCAGCGCTGCGCGAAGCGCGCAGATTACCCGAAGTGCGCGCGGTTCGCCATGATTTCGTTCCAAAGCCTGCGTCTATCATACCCATTGAATAAAACAGATTGTTGTCTGGAACAATGTCCCCGATAATATGTAACATATTAGAAACATACCGGCGTCGTTGCCGATAAGTCTCCTTACTCATCCCGAGGTTAGTTATGAATACCGTTTGTACCCATTGTCAGGCCATCAATCGCATTCCCGACGATCGGATCGAAGATGCGGCAAAATGCGGACGCTGCGGTCACGACTTGTTTGACGGAGAGGTGATTAATGCGACCGGTGAAACGCTCGACAAATTGCTGAAAGATGATCTACCTGTGGTGATCGACTTCTGGGCGCCGTGGTGCGGCCCCTGCCGTAACTTCGCGCCAATTTTTGAAGATGTTGCGCAAGAGCGTAGCGGTAAAGTGCGCTTTGTGAAAGTGAATACCGAAGCTGAACGTGAATTAAGCAGCCGCTTTGGTATTCGCAGTATTCCGACGATCATGATTTTCAAAAACGGTCAGGTTGTCGACATGCTTAATGGCGCAGTGCCGAAAGCGCCGTTCGATAGCTGGTTGAACGAATCTCTTTAATCTTACCGGGGCGCATCTTGTGCCCCGTTTTCTCCTCTGCGACAATGGCGTTTTTTCGACGCTCTCTTATGACCGAAAACGCTGTTCTCCAGTTACGCGCCGAACGTATTGCGCGCGCAACACGTCCTTTTCTTGCCCGCGGTAATCGCGTTCGTCGCTGCCAACGCTGTCTTTTGCCAGAGAAATTATGTCTCTGTTCGACAATCACGCCAGCGGAAGCAAAAAGTCGCTTCTGTTTGCTGATGTTCGACACCGAGCCAATGAAGCCAAGTAACACCGGGCGTCTGATTGCTGATATTTTGCCTGATACCGTTGCGTTTCAATGGTCGCGTACCGAACCCTCGCAAGATTTGCTGGATCTGGTACAAAACCCGAACTATCAGCCAATGGTGGTCTTTCCCGCCTCATATGCTGATGAGCAACGGGAAGTGATCTTCACCCCGCCTTCCGGTAAGCCACCGCTGTTTATCATGCTCGATGGCACCTGGCCGGAAGCGCGCAAGATGTTTCGTAAAAGTCCGTATCTGGATAATCTCCCCGTCATTTCCGTCGATCTTTCCCGGCTTTCTGCCTATCGCCTGCGTGAAGCCCAGGCTGAAGGCCAATATTGTACCGCTGAAGTGGCTATCGCACTTTTAGATATGGCGGGCGATACCGGGGCTGCGGCCAGCTTAGGCGAGCATTTCACTCGCTTTAAAACACGCTATCTGGTAGGAAAAACGCAACATCTGGGTAGCATCACAGCAGAACAGTTAGAAAGCGTTTAAAATCATTCGGTCACTTCTGCGGGAGACCGGTATGAGTCAGCGAGGACTGGAAGCACTACTGCGACCAAAATCGATTGCGGTAATTGGCGCATCGATGAAACCCAATCGCGCAGGTTACCTGATGATGCGTAACCTGCTGGCGGGAGGCTTTAACGGACCGGTGTTACCGGTGACGCCGGCCTGGAAAGCGGTACAAGGCGTACTGGCCTGGCCGGATATCGCCAGTCTGCCCTTTACGCCCGACCTTGCTGTGCTGTGTACCAATGCCAGCCGCAATCTGGCGCTTCTGGAAGAACTCGGCGAAAAAGGCTGTAAAACCTGCATTATTCTTTCTGCCCCGGCATCGCAACACGAAGATCTCCGAGCCTGCGCCCAGCGTCATAACATGCGCCTGCTTGGACCAAACAGTCTGGGATTACTGGCGCCGTGGCAAGGTCTGAATGCCAGCTTTTCGCCCGTACCAATTAAGCGCGGCAAGCTGGCGTTTATTTCGCAATCGGCTGCCGTCTCCAACACCATCCTCGACTGGGCGCAACAGCGTGAGATGGGGTTTTCCTACTTTATTGCGCTCGGCGACAGCCTGGATATCGACGTTGATGAATTGCTCGACTATCTGGCGCGCGACAGTAAAACCAGCGCCATCCTGCTCTATCTCGAACAGTTAAGCGACGCGCGACGCTTTGTTTCGGCGGCCCGTAGTGCGTCGCGTAATAAACCGATTCTGGTAATTAAAAGCGGACGTAGCCCGGCAGCACAGCGACTGCTCAACACGACGGCAGGAATGGACCCGGCATGGGATGCAGCTATTCAGCGTGCCGGTTTATTACGAGTGCAGGACACTCACGAACTGTTTTCGGCAGTGGAAACCCTTAGCCATATGCGCCCATTGCGTGGTGACCGACTGATGATTATCAGCAACGGTGCAGCGCCCGCTGCGCTGGCGCTGGATGCCTTATGGTCACGCAATGGCAAGCTGGCAACGCTAAGCGAAGAAACCTCTCAGAAACTACGCAATGCGCTGCCAGAACATGTAGTAATCTCTAACCCGCTCGATCTGCGCGATGACGCCAGCAGTGAGCAATATATTAAAACGCTGGATATTCTGCTCCACAGCCAGGATTTTGATGCGCTGATGGTTATTCATTCGCCCAGTGCTGCTGCTCCCGCCACAGAAAGCGCACTGGCATTAATTGAAGCGGTAAAGCATCACCCTCGCAGCAAGTATGTCTCTCTGCTGACGAACTGGTGCGGCGAACACTCCTCGCAAGAGGCACGACGATTATTCAGCGAAGCCGGGCTGCCGACCTACCGCACCCCGGAAGGAACCATCACCGCTTTTATGCACATGGTGGAGTACCGACGTAACCAGAAGCAACTACGCGAAACGCCGGCACTGCCCAGCAATCTGACCTCTAATACCGCAGAAGCGCATCTTCTGTTGCAACAGGCGATTGCCGAAGGGGCAACATCACTCGATACCCATGAAGTACAGCCAATCCTGCAAGCGTATGGCATGAACACGCTTCCCACCTGGATTGCCAGCGATAGTACCGAAGCGGTGCATATTGCTGAACAGATTGGTTATCCGGTGGCGCTGAAATTACGCTCGCCGGATATTCCACATAAATCGGAAGTTCAAGGTGTCATGCTCTACCTGCGTACAGCCAATGAAGTCCAGCAAGCCGCGAACGCTATTTTCGATCGCGTAAAAATGGCCTGGCCGCAGGCGCGGATCCACGGTCTGCTGGTGCAAAGTATGGCTAACCGTGCTGGCGCCCAGGAGTTGCGGGTAGTGGTCGAGCAGGATCCCGTTTTCGGACCGTTGATCATGCTGGGTGAAGGCGGTGTGGAGTGGCGTCCAGAAGATCAAGCCGTCGTCGCATTACCGCCGCTGAACATGAACCTGGCCCGTTATCTGGTCATTCAGGGAATAAAAAGTAAAAAGATTCGTGCGCGCAGTGCACTGCGTCCATTGGATGTTACAGGCTTGAGCCAGCTTCTGGTGCAGGTTTCCAACTTGATTGTCGATTGCCCGGAAATTCAGCGTCTGGATATTCATCCTTTGCTGGCTTCTGGCAGTGAATTTACCGCGCTGGATGTCACGCTGGATATCGCGCCGTTTGAAGGCGATAGCGAGAGTCGGCTGGCAGTGCGCCCGTACCCACATCAGCTGGAAGAGTGGGTGGAATTGAAAAATGGCGAACGCTGCTTGTTTCGCCCGATTTTGCCAGAAGATGAGCCACAGCTTCAGCGATTCATTTCACGAGTCACCAAAGAAGATCTTTATTATCGCTACTTTAGCGAGATCAACGAATTCACCCATGAAGATTTAGCTAACATGACGCAGATCGACTACGATCGTGAAATGGCGTTTGTGGCGGTACGACGAATTGATCAAACGGAAGAGATCCTCGGCGTCACGCGTGCGATTTCCGATCCTGATAACATCGATGCCGAATTTGCTGTACTGGTTCGCTCGGATCTCAAAGGGTTAGGCTTAGGTCGACGCTTAATGGAAAAGTTGATTACCTATACGCGAGATCACGGACTGCAACGTCTGAATGGTATTACGATGCCAAACAATCGTGGCATGGTGGCGCTGGCCCGCAAGCTCGGGTTTAACGTCGATATCCAGCTCGAAGAGGGGATCGTTGGGCTTACGCTAAATCTTGCCCAGCGCGAGGAATCATGAGTAAGGTACTGGAAATGTTGACCACTTAATCGGGACTGGTGTTATTATTGCCCGCTTATGTCGTCTGCATTGCACAGAGGACCCTTCAATGAACAGAGAAGAAATGCACTGTGATGTTGTCAAAATTTAAGCGTAATAAACATCAACAACACCTTGCCCAACTACCCAAGATTTCTCAATCAGTTGATGATGTCGATTTCTTTTACGCTCCCGCCGACTTCCGGGAGACGCTGCTGGAAAAAATAGCCAGCGCGAAGCAGCGCATTTGCATTGTCGCCCTGTATCTCGAACAGGATGATGGTGGCAAAGGCATTCTGAGCGCACTATATGAGGCTAAACGGCAGCGTCCGGAACTGGATGTGCGGGTGCTGGTCGACTGGCATCGTGCGCAACGTGGACGCATTGGCGCTGCGGCATCTAACACTAATGCTGACTGGTACTGCCGCATGGCGCAGGAAAATCCGGGCGTAGATGTTCCGGTTTATGGCGTACCCATCAATACCCGTGAAGCCCTGGGCGTTCTGCATTTTAAAGGCTTTATCATCGACGATAGCGTACTTTATAGCGGTGCCAGCCTGAACGATGTTTATTTGCATCAGCACGATAAATACCGTTACGACCGTTACCATCTGATTCGTAACCGCAAGATGTCAGACATTATGTTTGAATGGGTTACGCAGAATATTATGAATGGTCGCGGTGTTAACCGTCTGGATGATGAACATCGCCCAAAAAGCCCGGAAATCAAGAACGACATTCGCCTGTTCCGCCAGGAGTTGCGTGATGCCGCTTATCATTTCCAGGGAGATGCCGACAACGATCAACTTTCCGTTACGCCGTTGGTGGGTCTGGGGAAATCGAGTCTGTTGAACAAGACCATTTTCCATCTGATGCCCTGTGCAGAACAGAAACTGACTATCTGTACGCCATACTTCAACCTGCCGGCAATCCTGGTGCGCAATATCATCCAGTTGCTGCGTGAAGGGAAAAAGGTCGAAATTATCGTTGGTGATAAAACCGCGAACGACTTCTACATTCCGGAAGATGAACCATTCAAGATAATTGGCGCGTTGCCTTATCTTTATGAGATTAATTTGCGTCGCTTCCTGAGTCGTTTGCAGTATTACGTCAATACTGACCAGTTAGTGGTCCGTTTGTGGAAAGATGACGATAATACTTATCACCTGAAAGGAATGTGGGTTGATGATAAGTGGATGCTGATAACCGGTAATAACCTGAATCCACGCGCCTGGCGTCTGGATCTGGAAAACGCCATTTTGATCCACGATCCACAACTGGAGCTTGCTCCACAGCGAGAGAAAGAACTGGAGCTGATCCGCGAGCATACCACCATTGTTAAGCACTACCGCGATCTGCAAAGTATTGCCGATTATCCGGTAAAGGTTCGCAAACTTATCCGCCGTTTGCGCCGCATCCGCATCGACCGATTAATTAGCCGTATCCTGTAATCTGAACCCCGTCCTGTACGGGGTTTGTTTTTTGGAGGCCGCGTTGCGTATTCTTTTTATCTGTTTGCTATTGTTACTTTCTGGTTGCAGCCACATGGCTAACGATAGCTGGCAGGGGCAGGATAAAGCTCAACACTTTATCGCCTCGGCGATGCTTTCCGCCGCAGGAAATGAATACGCGCAACATCAGGGGATGAGTCGCGACCGCAGCGCGATGTTCGGGCTGATGTTCTCTGTAGGGCTGGGAGCGTCAAAAGAGCTTTGGGATAGCCGCCCAGAGGGGAGCGGCTGGAGCTGGAAGGATTTTGCCTGGGATATCGCCGGTGCAACTACCGGCTATACCGTCTGGCAAATAGCGCATCACTAAAGACGCATCCCCTTCCCTTTGCGGTGCAGCATCAAAGAAACTAGAAACGCTACCACGGCCATCAATGTCACATACCAGAAGAATGCCGTTTCCATTCCTATCGATTTCAGCGACAACGCTACGTACTCCGCCGAACCACCAAATATAGCATTGGCGACCGCATATGACAGACCAACACCTAATGCGCGAACCTGTGCCGGGAACATCTCAGCCTTCAGTATTCCACTGATTGATGTATAAAAACTCACTATCAGCAGGGCGCACATCACCAGACCAAAAGCGGCATAAGGAGAGGAGACGTTCTGCAATGCTGATAGTATGGGGACGGTAAAAATAGCGGCCAAAGAGCCAAAGCATAACATTGAGGTTCGGCGTCCAATCTTATCTGACAGCGCGCCAATGAACGGTTGAATGAGCATAAATACAAACAATGCCGCAGTCATAATGCCGCTTGCCACGTTGGCGTGCATTCCCGCAGTATTCACCAGATATTTCTGCATATAGGTGGTAAAGGTATAGAAACAAAGAGAACCCGCAGCAGTGAAGCCGAGAACCATGATGAATGCACGGCGATTGCGCCATAACCCTTTCATTGAACCCGCTTCTTTTAAAGCGCGCGTTTCTTGTTGCGAAGTTTCATCTAATTGACGGCGTAACCATAATGCTACAACGGCTAACACTGCTCCTAACGCAAAAGGAATGCGCCATCCCCACTCTCTGAGAGCAGAATCTTCCATAGTATGTTGTAGAACAACCACCACCAGTAAGGCCAGCAACTGACCGCCAATTAGCGTGACATATTGGAACGAAGCATAGAACCCTTTGCGCCCTTCAACAGCAACTTCACTCATATAGGTTGCGCTGGTGCCATATTCTCCACCAACGGATAATCCCTGGAATAAACGCGCGAGAAGCAATAATGCCGGAGCCCAGGTACCGATAGTTTCATAACCTGGGAGGCAGGCGATAACCAGAGATCCGAAACACATCATACACACCGATAACAACATTGATTTTTTACGACCATGTTTATCGGCTATGCGTCCAAATAGCCAGCCACCGATTGGACGCATCAGAAAGCCCGCAGCAAAAACACCGGCTGTTTGCAATAATTGAGTGGTAGTGTTACCAGAAGGGAAGAAGATGTGGGCGAAGTAGAGGGAACAGAATGAGTAGACATAAAAATCGAACCACTCGACCAGATTACCTGAAGAGGCCCCTACTATTGCCCAGATGCGGCGACGAGTATCACTACTTGTCAGTTTGCCGTCTGCCGTTACAGTGCTTTCTGCCATGCCAATATTTCTCCTGCCATAATCCGATGCTTTTGTCGGCCAATGTTGTTTATTATTTAGTAAGACGAATGTTATACATTTGTTACTGATGTTTATGCAACCATAACTGCGAATTTAGTTAGCAGGGGAATGATTATTCTGGATGACCAGGAAGGATTTCAGGTGAGGTTGTCGTATGGAAATGGGCGAGCATCTGGCGTATACAAGGGAATGATAGGGTTTTTATTTCTTAGTCAGAACCACATCAGGTGGTTTTTACTGCCTACGCTATTCAGGACGGACGACAGATAAAACAAAAGGCCCAGTCTTCCGACTGAGCCTTTTGTTTTATTTGATGCCTGGCAGTTCCCTACTCTCGCATGGGGAAACCCCACACTACCATCGGCGCTACGGCGTTTCACTTCTGAGTTCGGCATGGGGTCAGGTGGGACCACCGCGCTAAGGCCGCCAGGCAAATTCTGTTTTATCAACACGTCCTGTTCTGACCTGTCGATTTAATCTGTATCAAGCTTACTTATTGATGTCTCATCCGCCAAAACATCTTCGGCGTTGTAAGGTTAAGCCTCACGGTTCATTAGTACCGGTTAGCTCAACGCATCGCTGCGCTTACACACCCGGCCTATCAACGTCGTCGTCTTCAACGTTCCTTCAGGAGACTTAAAGTCTCAGGGAGAACTCATCGTCGGGGCAAGTTTCGTGTCTTAGATGCTTTCAGCACTTATCTCTTCCGCATTTAGCTACCGGGCAGTGCCATTGGCATGACAACCCGAACACCAGTGATGCGTCCACGTNCGNTACGTACGNGAGCATCGATCGATGACAGCTACGTACG
>NZ_PDIG01000030.1:0-65769 GCF_004745185.1 Escherichia sp. E2661 | reverse complement strand
CTGGAAGGGGATAAAAATTGTCGAGGTTGGCNGGCTGTCAGAGGGCGTTTTCAGTAAAGAAGGTCGTATTGTTGCCGGTCCCTATGACTACAACGTGGTAAAAAGCGACAACCAGAACTGGTTTTTAACCAGTGAAATTCCCGCTGGACCGTATACCCCGGTACTCCCCGTCATCCCGGAACCCGATCCCTGAGCCACCTGTAACACCTGAGCCCCCTGTCAACACCAGAACCGCCTGTGACACCTGAGCCACCTGTAACACCAGAACCGCCTGTTAGAAAACATCTGTATCGCCCGGAAATTGGTAGCTATCTGGCCAATATTCAGGCGGCAAATACGCTGTTTAATACCCGGCTGCATGACCGTCTGGGGGAAACACAATACACCGACCTGCTCACTGGCGAACAGAAAGCGACCAGTTTGTGGATGCGTAACATTGGCGGACATAATCGCTTTAAAGATCGTTCGGATGAATTGAGCACTCAGAGCAACCGTTATGTTCTGCAACTTGGCGGCGATCTTGCGCAATGGAGCAGTAACGCACTCGATCGCTGGCATCTCGGCCTGATGGCTGGCTATGCCAACAGCAAGAGTCACACGCACTCCAGCCTGACCGGGTACAACTCACGTGGGCAAATCGACGGCTACAGTGTGGGCGTGTATGGCACCTGGTACGCTAATGAAGCAGACAAAACAGGGACTTATGTTGACAGCTGGTTGCTCTATAACTGGTTTGATAACACCGTCTCCGGCGAGTATCTGCCCAGTGAAAAGTATCACTCTGACGGCATCACCGCCGCCATTGAAGCGGGTTATACCTTCCGTCTCGGTGAAAGCGCTGATGCCCGCACCAGCTACTGGTTGCAGCCCAAAATGCAACTGACGTGGATGGATGTGAAGGCAGACAACCATACGGAAGACAATGGCACGCTTGTTGAGGACAGCACCGAAGGCAACCTGCAAACGCGTCTGGGGGTGAAAGCGTATCTGCAGGGTCATCATGCTATTGATGATCATAAAGAGCGTTCTTTCCAGCCTTTCGTGGAAGCCAACTGGATTTATAACTCCCGCAATTACAGCGTGAAGATGGATCACATCGGCGATGAGATCATCGGCGCACGTAACACTGGCGAGTTAAAAGCGGGGGTGGAAGGTCAGATTACCCCGCATCTGCAACTGTGGGGCAACGTCGCCCAGCAGTTGGGTGACAACGGTTACAGCGATACCCAGGGAATGTTGGGCATGAAATATCTCTTTTAATGCCACTTTGCCACCTGTCACGTACAGGTGGCATGCTCCCTGCGTCAACCAGATAAGCGTAGCGCACCAGGCAAGCCGGACGGTGCTGTTGCATCTCCGGCTGCTTCTGCACTAACCAACTAAATGTGCAGTTCCTGCAACTTCTCTTTGGGCAGCGCCAGTTCTTCATTGCTGTTGATGCGCACGTCACGTTCCAGAATGCTACGCGCAATATCCTGTGCTTCCTGCAAAGAGTGCATCTGGTAAGTACCGCACTGATAGACGTTAAGTTCCGGGATCTGATTCTGATCCTGCACTTTCAACACGTCTTCCATTGCCGCTTTCCAGGCATCAGCGACACGCTGCTCATCAGGCGTACCAATCAGACTCATATAAAAACCAGTGCGGCAGCCCATTGGTGAGATATCGATAATCTCAACGCCATTACCGTTAAGATGGTTACGCATAAAACCAGCAAACAGGTGCTCCAGGGTATGGATCCCTCTTTCTGGCATCACTTCTTTGTTCGGCACGCAGAAGCGAAGATCGAACACGGTGATTGCGTCGCCATGCGGGGTGTTCATTGTTTTTGCCACCCGAACTGCAGGCGCTTCCATCCGGGTATGATCGACTGTGAAGCTATCTAACAACGGCATTTAGCCACCTCCGGTAAATTTTTTTTAAATATTCTGAACTCTTTCTTCCCAGGCGAGTCTGAGTATATGAAAGACGCGCATTTGTTATCATCATCCCTGAATTCAGAGATGAAATTTTGGCCACTCACGAGTGGCCTTTTTCTTTTCTGTCAGGCGTGTTTTTCCAGCCACACCGCAAACGGTTCGGTATCAGCGGCTTCCATTTCCTGCTGACGGCGTTCAGACGCCTCGCGCTCGGCTACAAAATCCTCTTCGCGCAGAATTTCCAGTGGCTCTTCACGCAGAAGATTACGGTAGGCTTCTGCAAACGCTTTACCTGTTCCGCCAATGCCAGTATCAATCATAGACCTTAAGATACGCGCAGAGAAAGTCAGATCAGGATTATCGAAGCAGGCGACCAGTTCATCACACACTTTCTGGTACGCTTCGCCGCCGTTAATGCTATCCAGCGTTTGCGCGACGCGTTTTAGATCGCGGAACAGATCTTTCCCCACCTGCGGCAACGGGAACTGCGCGGTTTCACAACCGATACCCAGCGTAAGGCCCGGTTTACGACCTTCGAGGATCACCCGGTTCCAGTTAACGCGTGTACAGGCAAGTTCGCTACTGCTCATTTCCGGTGCATCAGCCAGCGCACACCAGACCATAAACAGGTCGAGGAAACGCACCTGCTGTTCATCTACACCAATCGGCGAGAACGGGTTGATGTCCAGCGAACGCACTTCAATATATTCAATGCCGCCACGTAACAGCGCATCAGAAGGCGACTCGCCGCTGCGGGTAACGCGTTTTGGACGAATCGGCGCGTACAGTTCGTTTTCAATCTGCAGCACGTTGCTGTTGATTTGCAGCCTCTTACCGTCTTTCTCAATACCAATCTTCGCGTACTCTTCCGATGGCGTTTTGATTGCCTGTTTAAGGCCCGCTACGTACTCGTAAAGATCGTTGAAGGTAATACCAAGATTGCTTTGCGATTTGTTGGTATAGCCAAGATCGCTCAAACGAAGAGAGGTCGCATACGGCAGGTAATACATACCGCACTCGGTTTTCTCAAACGGTAGCGACGTTGGTTTTCCTTGCAGGAAAGAAGAACAAATCGCCGGAGACGCGCCAAACAGATAAGGAATGACCCAACCGAAACGATAGTAATTGCGGATAACGCGGAAATAGCCCGCAGAAATTTTCTCTTTGGCATCAGCGCCCGAGATATCACCGCACTTCGCTTGCCAGAATGCCATTGGCAAAGAGAAATTGTAGTGCACGCCGGAAATGGTTTGCATCAGCGCGCCGTAGCGATTTTTCAGCCCTTCACGGTACAGCGTTTTAAAGCGTCCGGTGTTAGAAGTGCCGTACTGTGCCAGTTCGATGTCCTGACCTTCTGCGATGTAGCATGGCATGCTTAACGGCCACATCCGCTCATCGCCCATATTGCGCGCCGTATAACGATGCAGATCGCGCATAAAGGTCAGCATATGTTCAATATCACCATCCACTGGTGTAATAAATTCCAGCAATGCTTCCGCAAAATCGGTGGTTATCCATTTATGCGTCAGTGCGGAACCTAATGCTTCAGGATGACCTGTTATTGCCAGTGTGCCATCCGCATTAACACGCAAAGTTTCGCGCTCCAGCCCACGCTGTATCCCCTTTAACGCCTGAGGATGTTTTTCCAGCCAGGCCAGCGCCTGTGATACGTCCGGGATCAAATTGACCTCCCGCCTGTCAAAATCGTTTTATTTAGCATAACTGTAATGGTGGCCATGTGTGCAGGCCTACAATTAGTGCCACCACATCATGCCCTGAACGGTAGCTACTGCAATCGCAACATAGCGTAACGCTTTACCAAGGCACAAAAAAAAGATTACTGGTCCCCACGAGATGCGCATCCATCCCGCTAACAGACACAGTAAATCGCCAACCACGGGCATCCAGCTTAATAATAGTGTGATTGCACCATATCGTTTCAGCCAGCCGATGGCTTTCTCTTGCCAGCGCGATGTTTTGCGCAGTGGAAAGAAACGCCCAAGGATAACGTTAGTTAGCCCTCCAAGGCTATTACCCATTGTTGCTGTTAACACTAAAACCCAGGGATGACTTACCCCGGAAAGTAACATTGCAACCAGGACGACTTCGGAATTACCGGGTAATAGTGTAGCGCTGAGGAAACTACTGGCAAACAACGAGAAAAGCGATAAAGCTTCACTCACAGCAAGCGAACATCCACTGCGTCCATGCCTGCAGCGCGAGCCGCCTGAATACCGAAATCAGCATCTTCAAAGACCACACACTGCGTTGGTTGCACGCCCATACGCTGTGCGCACAACAAAAATGTGTCTGGCGCAGGTTTATGGTGTTTGACGTGATCGGCGGCAACGACCGCATCAAAATAACGGCGTAATCCCAGGTGCGCCAGCAATGCCTCAGCGATGGCGCTTTCACTCCCCGTTCCAACAGCCATTGGTCGACGTCCGTGCCAGCTTTTCACAACTTCAATAAGAGGAAGCGGTTCGACGCTATCCAGTAGCATACTTCTTACTGCTTCTGTTTTTTCACGCGCTAACGCATGCGGGTCGAGATCGGCCTGATTCAGCTCAATAATCGCCTGAGCAATACGCCACGTGGGCGAGCCATTAAGCGCAATCATCGCCTGAACATCGTACTGAAGACCGTAATGCCCTAATACTTCGCGCCACGCTTTACGGTGCGTAGGCTCCGTATCCAGGATTGTGCCATCCATATCAAAAATTAAACCTGCATAACGCTCGTACATGGTCTTCTCGCAAGTCGAAAAATATGACGCTACTTTAGCGTAATTGCTTGATTTTGTCGCTGATGGCGAAAGGGAAGATTATTCAGGATATGGATAAAATAGTTATTTAGAAATGAGATATTTTTGAAGGAAATTTTTTGGAGAAGATGGTGCATCCGGGAGGATGACTCACTGGCGTTCGCCCTTCGGGCCGTTGCTGGCGCAACGTTATCCTCCCTGGTGCATACATCAATATTGCAGACCGTGAAGATTATCAATCGTGAGTAATACAGAGAAGATGGTGCATCCGGGAGGATTCGAACCTCCGACCGCTCGGTTCGTAGCCGAGTACTCTATCCAGCTGAGCTACGGATGCATCGGGAAACTTACTTTACTGCAGATTTTTGATACCGCTACTAAAGCTGTATCAAGTAAGAGATGGTGCATCCGGGAGGATTCGAACCTCCGACCGCTCGGTTCGTAGCCGAGTACTCTATCCAGCTGAGCTACGGATGCAAATGGCGGTGAGGCGGGGATTCGAACCCCGGATGCAGCTTTTGACCGCATACTCCCTTAGCAGGGGAGCGCCTTCAGCCTCTCGGCCACCTCACCACACGCCTCTTACGAGTGCTTCAAAGAACTTGTTTATCGCTCATCGTCGCTGCGTGGCGCACATATTACTTTCTGAGACTTATAAGTCAAACAATTTTTCCCACACTTTTATCGTTTGCACACTTCGCGCTCAATTAGTCTGTAAAAAACGTCAAAAAGAGTGTTTTATCAACAGAAAAACAGGCCTCTGACAGGTAGCAGTGATAGAGAAAAATGAAGGCAAAAGTTAAATGAACGGAAGTAACGCGAAAAGAAAATGAAGTGAAGGAGAAATTTTGAGGGTGCGTCTCACCGTTAAAGATGAGACGCGGAAAGATTAGTAACTGGACTGCTGGGATTTTTCAGCCTGGATACGCTGGTAGATCTCTTCACGGTGAACAGAAACTTCCTTCGGGGCGTTTACGCCAATACGTACCTGGTTGCCCTTTACCCCTAAAACTGTCACGGTGACCTCATCCCCAATCATGAGGGTCTCACCAACTCGACGAGTCAGAATCAGCATTCTTTGCTCCTTGAAAGATTAAAAGAGTCGGGTCTCTCTGTATCCCGGCATTATCCATCATATAACGCCAAAAAGTAAGCAATGACAAACACATTACATCTAAGCAGTCATGGCATTACATTCTGTTAAACCTAAGTTTAGCCGATATACACAACTTCAACCTGACTTTATCATTGTCGATAGCGTCGATGCGAATGCCGTGAAGCAAGTCCACGGCATTGCCTGACACTTATATTATTGCAATTTCGCGCTGACCCAGCCTTTCACACTGGCTAACGCTGCAGGTAAGGCCGCAGCATCCGTACCACCGGCTTGCGCCATGTCAGGACGTCCACCACCCTTGCCGCCCACCTGCTGAGCGACCATACCAATCAGTTCCCCTGCTTTCACGCGATCTGTGACGTCCTTAGATACGCCTGCAATCAGAGAAACCTTACCTTCGGCTACCGTTGCCAGCACGATAATTGTCGACCCCAGCTGATTTTTTAAATCGTCAACCATGGTGCGCAACATTTTCGGCTCAACACCGCTAAGCTCACTAACCAACAGCTTAACACCATTAACATCAATTGCCTTACTGGAAAGATTTGCGCTCTCCTGTGCGGCAGCCTGTTCTTTAAGCTGTTGTAACTCTTTTTCCAGCTGACGCGTACGTTCCAGTACTGAGCGCACTTTATCAGCCAGATTATTGCTATCGCCTTTCAGCAGATGCGCGACTTCGCTTAAGCGATCGCTGTCTGCATGAACGGTGGCGATAGCACCTTCTCCGGTTACCGCTTCGATACGACGAACGCCTGCAGCAGTACCCGATTCAGAAATGATACGGAACAGACCAATATCACCGGTGCGGCTGGCGTGAGTACCACCACACAGCTCGGTGGAGAAATCGCCCATGCTCAGCACACGTACACGTTCATCATACTTCTCGCCGAACAGCGCCATCGCACCTTTCGCTTTCGCCGCGTCGAGATCCATGATGTTGGTTTCAATAGGCAAGTTACGACGAATCTGCGCGTTCACCAGATCTTCGACAGCACGAATCTCTTCTGGTTTCATCGCTTCGTTATGCGAGAAGTCAAAACGCAGCACCTTGTCATTAACCAGCGAACCTTTCTGGGAGACATGAGTACCCAGAACCTGACGCAGTGCAGCGTGCATCAGGTGCGTTGCGGAGTGATTCAGACGAATACGAGCGCGACGAGCTTCATCTACATCTGCCTGTACCGCGTCGCCCACTTTCAGAGAACCCGCAGCAAGTTTACCGATGTGACCAATCGCCTGGCCATATTTCTGCGTATCTTCCACCGCAAAGGAGAAGTTAGCGCCTTTCAGTTCGCCTTTATCGCCAACCTGACCGCCGGATTCTGCATAGAATGGCGTTTGATCCAGCACGACCACAGCTTCCTGGCCTGCATTGATGGCATCAACCGCTTTACCATCAACAAACAGCGCGGTCACTTTGCCGTTCAGTTCCAGATGGTCATAGCCTTTAAATTCAGATGCGCTATCAACACGGATCATCGCGTTGTAATCGGCACCAAAGCCGCTGGCTTCGCGCGCACGACGACGCTGCTCTTCCATTGCTGCTTCAAATCCAGCTTCGTCAACTTTGATGTTGCGCTCACGGCAAACGTCAGCCGTCAGGTCAACCGGGAAGCCGTAGGTGTCGTACAGGCGGAAAGCAGTTTCGCCATCCAGCGTATCACCAGAAAGTTTTGCCAGCTCTTCATCCAGCAGCGCCAGACCGCGCTCCAGAGTACGGGCAAACTGCTCTTCTTCAGTCTTCAGCACCTGCTCAACCTGCGCCTGCTGGCGCTTCAGGTCTTCACCCGCAGAGCCCATAACGTCGATCAGCGGACCAACCAGTTTGTAGAAGAAGGTTTCTTTCGCGCCCAGCATATTACCGTGACGCACTGCGCGACGAATGATACGACGCAGTACATAACCACGGTTTTCGTTGGACGGCATTACGCCATCCGCGATCAGGAACGCACAAGAACGAATGTGGTCAGCGATAACGCGCAGCGATTTATTGCTCAGATCGGTCGCGCCAGTCACCTTAGCCACCGCCTGAATCAGCGTACGGAACAGGTCGATATCATAGTTGGAGTTTACGTGTTGCAGCACGGCGGCAATACGCTCCAGACCCATACCGGTATCTACAGACGGCTTCGGCAGCGGTTCCATCGTGCCATCTGCCTGGCGGTTGAACTGCATGAAGACGATGTTCCAGATCTCAATGTAGCGGTCGCCGTCTTCTTCGGGGCTTCCCGGAGGGCCACCCCAAATGTGGTCGCCGTGATCGTAGAAGATTTCGGTGCACGGGCCGCACGGACCAGTGTCACCCATCTGCCAGAAGTTGTCAGATGCGTATGGCGCACCTTTGTTATCGCCGATGCGAATAATACGTTCGCGCGGGATCCCTACTTCTTTTTCCCAGATTTCGTAGGCTTCGTCGTCGCTTTCATAGACGGTAACCCACAGACGCTCTTTCGGCAGGGCAAACCATTTTTCGCTGGTCAGCAGTTCCCATGCAAACTGAATGGCATCGTGTTTGAAATAGTCGCCGAAGCTGAAGTTGCCCAGCATTTCGAAGAAGGTATGGTGACGCGCGGTGTAACCGACGTTTTCCAGGTCGTTGTGTTTACCACCCGCACGCACGCAGCGTTGGGAAGTGGTAGCGCGGGAATAATTACGCTTGTCGAGCCCAAGGAAGACATCCTTGAACTGGTTCATCCCGGCGTTGGTAAACAACAAAGTTGGGTCGTTATGGGGTACCAGGGAGCTGCTGGCAACTACCTGATGTCCCTTACTATGGAAAAAAGTCGAGAAACGCCTGACGGATCTCAGCGGTGCTCTTGCTCATAATTATCCTGAAATCAAGCTAACGAAATATCGCCACCAGCTACAGCGTGTTTTAACCGCCGGGCTGGTAACTGAAAAGTGGGAATAAGATAAGTTTTCTTGACTGGGAAGTAAAATACCGTATGCGTTCAGTCGGCAAAATTTCGCCAAATCTCCTGGATATCTTCCATCAGATAGCCACGATAGAGCAGAAAACGCTGGATCTTAACTTTTTCTGAAAAGACAGTTGGCAAAGGTTCGCCATATTTTCGCGTCGCCTGATCGCGCGCCAGTGCGCACCAGTCGATGTCACATTCACGCATCGCTTTTTCTGTCGCTTCGCGGGAAATACCTTTCTGATTCAGTTCCTGACGAATACGCGCAGGCCCATAACCTTTGCGGCTACGGCTGGCGATAAAGCGCGCCACAAATCGGCTGTCATCGAGATAGCCATGTTCATGGCACCAGGCAATAACGCGCTCGTAATCTTCTGCCGTGGCATCAATCTCTTCCGGGCCATTTTTGCCCATAATCGGTGCCGCGAGTTTACGTCGCAGTTCTTGCTCACTGTGATCACGCACCGCCAGAATGCGTACCGCTCGATCCAACAGACGAGCATATGCCGGGCGACGGGATGTTGAGTCTGTCATGGCATATCCTTAAAACTTAAAAAGCAAAAGGGCCGCAGATGCGACCCAGGTTTTGCTGACAAAGTGGCGTTGTTCATGCCGGATGCGGCGTGAGCGCCTTATCCGTCCTACAAACCGTGCAACTTCAATACATTGCAGAGAACATGTAGGTCTGATAAGCGTAGCACATCAGGCAATTTTGCGTTTGTCATCCGTCTCAGAGTCGCAGATGCGCCCCTTGAGTATCAAACAAGACGATTAAAAATCTTCGTTAGTTTCTGCTACGCCTTCGCTGTCATCTACAGAGAAATCCGGCGTTGAGTTCGGGTTGCTCAGCAGCAACTCACGTACTTTCTTCTCGATCTCTTTCGCAGTTTCTGGGTTATCTTTCAGCCAGGCAGTCGCATTCGCTTTACCCTGGCCGATCTTCTCACCTTTATAGCTGTACCACGCGCCAGCTTTCTCGATCAGCTTCTCTTTCACGCCCAGGTCAACCAACTCGCCGTAGAAGTTGATACCTTCACCGTAGAGGATCTGGAATTCAGCCTGTTTAAACGGCGCTGCAATTTTGTTCTTCACCACTTTCACGCGGGTTTCGCTACCCACTACGTTTTCGCCCTCTTTCACCGCGCCGATACGACGGATGTCGAGACGAACAGAGGCGTAGAATTTCAGCGCGTTACCACCGGTAGTGGTTTCCGGGTTACCGAACATCACACCAATTTTCATACGGATCTGGTTGATGAAGATCAGCAGCGTGTTGGACTGCTTCAGGTTACCCGCCAGCTTACGCATCGCCTGGCTCATCATACGTGCTGCAAGGCCCATGTGAGAGTCGCCGATTTCACCTTCGATTTCCGCTTTCGGTGTCAGTGCCGCCACGGAGTCAACGACGATAACGTCTACTGCGCCAGAACGCGCCAGAGCGTCACAGATTTCCAGTGCCTGCTCGCCGGTGTCCGGCTGGGAGCACAGCAGGTTGTCGATATCGACACCCAGTTTACGTGCATAGACTGGGTCCAGCGCGTGTTCAGCATCGATAAACGCACAGGTTTTACCTTCGCGCTGGGCAGCGGCAATCACCTGCAGCGTCAGCGTGGTTTTACCGGAAGATTCCGGCCCGTAGATTTCGACGATACGGCCCATCGGCAGACCACCTGCCCCAAGCGCGATATCCAGTGAAAGCGAACCAGTAGAGATGGTTTCCACATCCATGGAACGGTCTTCACCCAGGCGCATGATGGAGCCTTTACCAAATTGTTTCTCAATCTGGCCCAGTGCTGCCGCCAACGCTTTCTGTTTGTTTTCGTCGATAGCCATTTTTACTCCTGTCATGCCGGGTAATACCGGATAGTCAATATGTTCTGTTGAAGCAATTATACTGTATAGTCATACAGTATCAAGTGTTTTGTAGAAATTGTTGCCGCAGCGTATTTAAGGCATAAGCCGTCGCCTTACGACGCACGGCATCGCGGTCGCCGCTAAAGCATTCCCGGCGGGTAATGCCTTCGCCGCGGGCTGTGGCAAAAGCAAACCAGACGGTGCCGACAGGCTTCTCTTCGCTGCCGCCATCCGGTCCGGCGATGCCACTGATAGCAACCGCATAATCAGCACGAGCCGCTTTCAGTGCGCCTATCGCCATTTCCACCACGACAGGTTCACTCACCGCGCCATGCTGCGCCAGCGTCTCTTCGCGTACGCCGATCATCTGCGCTTTGGCTTCGTTACTGTAGGTGACAAATCCGCGTTCAAACCAGGCGGAACTGCCGGCAATATCGGTAATCACTTTCGCTACCCAACCGCCAGTACAGGATTCAGCGGTTGTTACGGTTGCGCCACGGGATTTCAGCGCCAGCCCTACCTGCTCGCTTAACTGCATCAGTTCACTGTCAGTCATCACAACCTCTGTCAGTCAAAAAATTTATGCCGGACAAGATAGCACTTTCCCGCAGAAGATGGGGATCAGCGATTCATTTTACGAGTCGCATTCCGAAATAAGACTGTTGCGGCCAACCGGTAAAGAAAAACGCTACCATGCAGCGTTCATATTGCCAGGTATTCACAGGGAGAGAAAAATAATGACAACAAAGAAAACGGATAACACCCCTCAAAACGTGCTTAAACAGACCACGCAAATGCGTATGTGGGTCATCATTGGTGGTATCAGCGCACTGGTTTCAGTGATATGTAAGATTTTATCTTCTGGCTATCTTGAACCTTTCGACTTCGGTCAGGCTGCGTTAGGCGTTGTCTGCCTGGGATATGCGAAATCGCTGTCAAAAAAAATCAGGCAATTACGTCATTCGAATAAACAGTAAGAAAGCAGAGGGAAGTTTAACCTCCCTCTTGCAGATAGTTACTGTACGCGCGCCAGCGCCACGGCTTGTCCTAACTGCCAGACCGCCATTGCGTAATGTGTGCTGTGGTTATAACGGGTAATGGTGTAGAAGTTCGGCAGACCGTACCAGTACTGATAACCTGTTCCAACATCCAGACGCAGCAGGCTGGCCTGTTGATGGTTGCCCAGCGACTGCTGTGGCGTTAAACCTGCCGCAGCAAGCTGAGAAATGCTGTACTTGGTTTTGAAACCATTTGGCAAGCCTGGGGCCTGGCCGTTTGCCATCACCGCAACCTGATCGCCTTTCACCCAGCCGTGCGCTTTGAAATAGTTCGCCACGCTACCGATCGCATCAACCGGATCCCACAGGTTGATATGCCCGTCGCCGCTGAAATCTACCGCATATTGTTTGTAAGACGACGGCATAAACTGTCCGTAGCCCATCGCCCCGGCAAAGGAACCTTTCAGATTGAGCGGATCGTCCTGCTCGTCGCGCGCCATCAGCAGGAAGGTTTCCAGCTCGCCAGAGAAATACTCCGCGCGGCGTGGGTAGTTAAATGACAGCGTTGCCAGCGCATCGAGGATGCGGGTTTTCCCCATCACGCGCCCCCAGCGGGTTTCAACGCCGATAATCCCGACGATAATTTCCGGCGGTACACCATACACCTGCCACGCGCGATTCAACGCATCTTCATACTGATTCCAGAAAACCACACCGTTCTGCACGTTGTCCGGCGTAATAAATTTTTTGCGATAACGCAGCCATGCGCCGTTCGGACCTGATGGCGGTTTCACCGATGTGGTTGGTGCCTGGTTATCCATCAGCCGCAGTACCGAATCCAGACGTTTCGCCTGAGAGAGAATTTCCTGCAACTGCTGACGATCGAAACCGTGTTTGTTCACCATTTTGTCGATGAACTGCTGCGCATTGGGGTTATTGGCGAAATCTCCGCCCATCTGCATCACATTGTGCTGCGGCTCAAGCAGGAAGCCGCCGGACGGCGTTCCGGTGGTTGTCTCAGTCGGTTTTGGCTTGCTGCTACAGGCGGCAAGTAACACAAAAAGGGGAAGCAATGTTACATAACGATGCTTGAACATGAGGGGTCCATTTAACAAATTCAACCAGGGGCAAGTATGGTAAAGCATCCCGCCCAGCACAAGGAAGCGGTAGTCTGTTTTCGGCACTCAATTTCTCTTTAGTCTCTTCTTTCAGTTCATATTTTTTCTTAAAGTATGTTGTAACTAAATTCACATATGTTGTTTCCCTTCCCATAGCGCTGGATAATGAGCGCTCATTCCGGCCATCAATCCCTGGCTGGAATAAATAAATGGACCTTAACCGGAGAGAGCAATGAGTGAAGCACTACTGAACGCGGGACGTCAGACGTTAATGCTGGAGTTGCAGGAAGCAAGCCGTTTACCGGAACGTCTGGGCGATGATTTTGTTCGCGCCGCCAATATCATCCTGCACTGCGAAGGCAAAGTGGTGGTTTCGGGAATTGGCAAATCGGGCCACATTGGTAAGAAAATCGCCGCAACACTCGCCAGTACCGGCACACCGGCTTTTTTTGTCCATCCGGCAGAAGCACTGCACGGCGATCTGGGGATGATCGAAAGCCGCGATGTGATGCTGTTTATCTCTTACTCCGGTGGCGCGAAGGAACTGGATCTCATTATTCCGCGTCTGGACGATAAATCTATCGCGCTGCTGGCGATGACCGGCAAACCGACGTCACCGCTGGGCCTGGCGGCGAAAGCGGTGCTGGATATCTCCGTAGAACGCGAAGCCTGCCCGATGCACCTTGCGCCGACCTCCAGCACTGTGAATACCCTGATGATGGGTGATGCGCTGGCGATGGCGGTCATGCAGGCGCGCGGATTTAATGAAGAAGATTTTGCCCGCTCCCACCCTGCTGGCGCACTGGGCGCTCGCTTGCTGAATAAAGTGCATCATCTGATGCGCCGTGATGACGCTATCCCACAGGTGACGTTAACCGCCAGCGTGATGGATGCGATGCTGGAACTCAGCCGCACCGGTCTGGGGCTGGTGGCGGTATGTGACGCTCAACAACAGGTACAAGGCGTCTTTACCGACGGCGATTTACGTCGCTGGCTGGTAGGCGGCGGCGCACTCACCACGCCAGTGAATGAAGCGATGACGACAGGCGGCACCACATTACAGGCACAAAGTCGCGCCATCGACGCCAAAGAAGTTCTGATGAAGCGCAAAATCACTGCCGCACCGGTGGTGGATGAAAACGGCAAACTCACCGGCGCGATTAACCTGCAGGATTTCTATCAGGCCGGGATTATTTAATCCTTCAATCCCAGACGTTTCGCCAGCCGATGCAGGTTGGCGACGTCAGTTTCCAGCATTCGCGCGCAGGCAGCCCAGTTGTTATGATTTTGTACCAGTGCCTGTCGAATGGTTTCACGCTGGAACGCTTCTGTCGCTTCACGCAGATTTTGCTTAACGACGGGCGTTGTCATCACTTCTGGCGGCGGCAATGCCTCCTCAGGAAAAGCAAAATGTTGCGCCTCAAGAATCACTTCATCGCCGCTGCGAGTGGCTCTCGCCAGCACTACCGCCCGATGAATAGCATGTTCCAGTTCGCGCACGTTCCCCGGAAAACTGTAGTGTTGCAGTAATTTTCGCGCCCCGGCACTTAATACCACGCGGGAGAGCCCCAGCCGCAAACGACACTGCTCGCAGAAATACCCCGCCAGCAGAATGACATCATCGCCCCGCTCACGCAGCGGCGGCACCGAAAGCGGAAACACGCTCAGGCGATGGAACAAATCGGCGCGGAATCGCCCTGCCAGCACCTCTTCGCGCAAATCGCGGTTAGTCGCCGCCAGCACGCGCACATCGACCCGCAAACTGCGGTCATCACCAACGCGCTGAATATCGCCATACTGCAACACCCGCAGCAGCTTGGCCTGCAATGCCAACGACAACTCGCCGATCTCATCGAGAAACAGCGTGCCGTTATCCGCCATTTCAAACTTCCCGCTGCGGTTACTGATAGCGCCAGTAAACGCTCCTTTCACATGCCCGAACAACTCACTTTCCGCCACACTTTCCGGCAGTGCGGCACAGTTGAGATAGACCAGCGGATTCACCGCCCTTGGCGAGGCTTCATGAATCGCTTTCGCCACCAGCTCCTTACCGGTTCCCGTCTCACCGCTGATCAGGACGTTGAGATCGGACGCCGCCACAATCTCAATCTCTTTTTTCAATTGCGTCATACCTGGCGACAGACCGATCATCTGCGTCTGTTTCACCGCTTCAAACGGCGCGGCATCACCTGGCAGCATATTCTGGCTTTCCAGTTGTTCAATCAGCAACGCATTGCTTAACGCTCCCGCCGCCAGTGCGGCAATCAGCCGTAACTCTTCGTCGCTGAAAACATCGAACTGATCGGGCTGCATCCCGTCGAGCGTCAGTGCGCCGATCAAGTTTTGTCCGGCAAACAACGGCAGGCCAACGCAGGCGTGAACCTTCAGACTCTCCTGCCCGGGAATCAAACCGTCATAGGGATCGGGCAATTCGCTGTCTGCGGGAAAGCGCACCACGTCCCCAGCGCGGGCAATCGCTTCCAGCCGAGGATGCCCTTCCAGCGCAAAGCGTCTACCGAGTACATCCTTCGCCAGCCCGTCGATGGCAAGCGGAATAAACTGCCGCGAGTCGTAACGTAGCAACGCAGACGCATCGCACTCCAGCACCTGACGCAGCGTGGTGATCAGGCGCTGAAAACGATCCTGATGACCAATCCCACGCTGCAATTCGATGGCGATATTCGCCAGCACATCAACGGAAAAACTCATCTTTGCCTCACTGTCAATTTGACTATTGATATTGTCATATTGACCATTTTATTGATAGTCATTTTGACTACTCACTAATGAGCATAAATTAATTTATACATTAAAAACAATCAGATAAAAAACTGGCACGCAATCTGCAATTAACAAGACATCTTTTTAGAACACGCTGAATAAATTGAGGTTGCTATGTCTATTGTGGTGAAAAATAACATTCATTGGGTGGGTCAACGTGACTGGGAAGTACGTGATTTTCACGGCACGGAATATAAAAACGCTGCGCGGCAGCAGCTACAACAGCTACCTCATCCGCGAAGAAAAAAACAGTGCTGATCGACACCGTCGACCATAAATTCAGCCGCGAATTTGTGCAGAACCTGCGTAATGAAATCGATCTGGCGGATATCGATTACATCGTGATTAACCATGCAGAAGAGGACCACGCCGGGGCGCTGACCGAACTGATGGCGCAAATTCCCGATACGCCGATTTACTGTACTGCCAACGCTATCGACTCGATAAATGGTCATCACCATCATCCGGAGTGGAATTTTAATGTGGTGAAAACTGGCGACACGCTGGATATCGGCAACGGCAAACAACTCATTTTTGTCGAAACGCCAATGCTGCACTGGCCGGACAGCATGATGACTTACCTGACAGGCGACGCGGTGCTGTTCAGTAACGATGCTTTCGGTCAGCACTACTGCGACGAGCATCTGTTCAACGATGAAGTGGATCAGACGGAGCTTTTCGAGCAGTGTCAGCGTTACTACGCCAATATCCTGACGCCGTTCAGCCGCCTGGTAACGCCGAAAATTACCGAGATCCTGGGCTTTAACTTACCAGTCGATATGATAGCGACCTCTCACGGCGTGGTATGGCGCGATAACCCGACGCAAATTGTCGAGCTGTACCTGAAATGGGCGGCGGATTATCAGGAAGACAGAATCACCATTTTCTACGACACCATGTCGAATAATACCCGCATGATGGCTGACGCTATCGCCCAGGGGATTGCGGAAACCGACCCGCGCGTAGCGGTGAAAATTTTCAACGTCGCCCGAAGCGATAAAAACGAAATCCTGACCAATGTCTTCCGCTCAAAAGGCGTACTGGTTGGGACTTCGACGATGAATAACGTGATGATGCCGAAAATCGCCGGGCTGGTGGAGGAGATGACTGGTTTACGCTTCCGTAACAAACGCGCCAGTGCTTTCGGCTCTCACGGCTGGAGCGGCGGTGCGGTGGATCGTCTTTCCACGCGCCTGCAGGATGCGGGTTTCGAAATGTCGCTTAGCCTGAAAGCCAAATGGCGACCGGACCAGGACGCTCTGGAGTTATGCCGTGAACACGGTCGCGAAATCGCCCGTCAGTGGGCGCTCGCGCCGCTGCCGCAGAGCACGGTGAATACGGTGGTTAAAGAAGAAACCTCTGCCACCACGACGGCTGACCTCGGCCCACGGATGCAGTGCAGCGTCTGTCAGTGGATTTACGATCCGGCAAAAGGCGAGCCAATGCAGGACGTTGCGCCAGGAACGCCGTGGAGTGAAGTTCCGGATAGCTTCCTCTGCCCGGAATGCTCTCTCGGCAAAGACGTCTTTGACGAACTGGCATCGGAGGCAAAATGAGCAACGGCATTGTGATCATTGGTTCGGGCTTCGCCGCCCGCCAACTGGTGAAAAATATTCGCAAACAGGACGCCAGTATTCCATTAACTCTGATTGCCGCCGACAGCATGGATGAGTACAACAAACCTGATCTCAGCCATGTTATCAGCCAGGGGCAACGTGCCGACGACCTTACCCGCCAGACGGCAGGTGAATTTGCCGAGCAGTTTAATCTGCGCCTGTTTCCGCACACCTGGGTGACGGATATCGATACCGAGGCCCATGTGGTGAAAAGCCAGAATAATCAGTGGCAATACGACAAGCTGGTGCTGGCAACCGGTGCCAGTGCCTTTGTCCCGCCAGTGCCTGGGCGTGAGTTAATGCTGACGTTAAATAGTCAGCAAGAGTATCGCGCCTGTGAAACACAACTGCGGGATGCCCGACGCGTGTTGATTGTTGGCGGTGGTTTGATTGGTAGTGAACTGGCGATGGATTTTTGTCGGGCAGGCAAAGCGGTCACGCTAATCGACAACGCTGCCAGTATTCTGGCGTCGTTAATGCCACCGGAAGTAAGCAGCCGCTTGCAGCATCGGTTGACGGAGATGGGCGTTCATCTGCTGTTGAAATCTCAGTTGCAGGGGCTGGAAAAAACGGATTCTGGCATTCTGGCAACGCTGGACCGCCAGCGTAGCATCGAAGTGGATGCGGTAATTGCCGCCACCGGACTGCGCCCGGAAACAGCCCTGGCACGACGCGCCGGGCTGACGATTAATCGCGGCGTTTGCGTCGATAGTTATCTGCAAACCAGTAATGCCGATATTTACGCTCTGGGCGATTGCGCGGAAATTAACGGTCAGGTATTGCCGTTCCTCCAGCCGATTCAACTTAGCGCGATGGTGCTGGCAAAAAATCTTCTCGGCAATAACACGCCGCTGAAACTACCGGCGATGCTGGTGAAAATCAAAACGCCGGAATTACCGCTGCATCTGGCAGGCGAAACCCAGCGTCAGGATTTACGCTGGCAGATTAATACTGAACGCCAGGGAATGGTGGCGCGCGGCGTTGACGATGCTGACCAGCTTCGCGCCTTTGTGGTCAGTGAGGATCGGATGAAAGAGGCATTTGGATTGTTGAAAACATTGCCGATGTAGGTGGGCTACTGTGCCTAAAATGTCGGATGCGATGCTGGCGCATCTTATCCGACCTACGGGGAGCGCATGTGTTGGTCACATAATGCGTTCATGTCGCATCCGCCTACTGTGCCTAAAATGTCGGATGCGACGCCGGCGCATCTTATCCGACCTACGGGGAGCGCACGTGTAGGCCGGATAAGGCGTTTACGCCGCATCCGGCAATGGTGTCCAAATGCAACACGCTTTATCCGTTCTGGACTTCACCCGCTAACCAACGAGCCGCAGCAATAACCCCCTGCCCCAGAGACAAGCCGCCATCACCCGCCGGTAAACTCTGCGGAAAGAGCAACGTGAAATCTGCGAGATAATGCGCCAGACGTGCACGCAGCAAACGGTTATGAATAACCCCGCCGCTAAATACCAGCGTAGTGATACCACGCATCGTGGCCTGCTCACGCATCAACGCGGCAAAACCCTGCGCCAGCGCATCATGAAACGCCCACGCACGTTGATTAACCGGAGCCTGCCAGTTCAGCCACTGCTGCCAGAAGGTGGCGAGATCCAGTTGATTGTCCACCAGCGGCATCGTCACCGGATGCGTCACTCTGTGGCACGAAGCTGCGAGTGCCTCCAGAGCACAAGCCGCTTCACCTTCATAACTTAACGTGGCTGGCGCACAGCCCAGCGCCGCCGCTACGGCATCGAACAAACGTCCACACGATGATGCCTGCGGCGCGTTAATTCCACGCTCAATGGCCCGCGCCAGCACGCTCCAGTTTTGCTGTTGCACACTTGCCGTTTCAGGGTAATTCTGCCACTCCGGCACAAAGCGCAGGCACTGCGCCAGCAGGTTACGCCACGGCTGCTTTGCAGCCAAATCGCCCCCCGGAAGCGCCACCGCAGGCAAGCCGCCCAGGTGCTCACATTCGCGATAGTTCACCCGCAGGCATTCGCCGCCCCACAAAGCGCCGTTCTCCCCCATACCGATACCGTCGAGCGTCAACGCAATGACATCACCGCCATCCAGAGGCCAGTGGTGTTCTGCCAGACACGCCGCTGCGTGGGCATGATGATGCAGCACCGTTTGCGTCGGCAGATTCATTTCACGCGCCCACTGGCTGGAGACATAGCCCGGATGCGCATCATGCACAACGTATTGCGGGGTAAAATCGTAGATGTTTTGCATCAGGCGTAACGCTTCGCGCCACTGCATCTGGATGCCATCGTCACTTAAATCGCCCAGATGCTGACTCAACACCGCTTGTTCACCGCGCACCAGGCAGAAGGTATTTTTCAGATCCGCGCCGAGACACAGCACAGGCGGAACATTTTTAAAGCCCGGAGGCAAAGCCAGCGCATCCGGCACATACCCCCGCGAACGGCGCAGCATTTCGCCGCTTTCGCGCACCACTGAATCATCCATCCGCTGCACGATGTCGCGGTTATGTATCAAGAATCCGTCGGCAATGCCCTGCAAATCCAACAACGCCTGTTCGTTGCTGATAGCCGGTGGTTTACCGCTCAGGTTGCCGGAGGTCATCACCAGCGGGCATTGCAGTTCCTGTAACAGCAAATGTTGCAGCGGATTAGCCGGGAGCATTACGCCCACTTCATTAAGGCCAGGGGCGATATCATCACAAAGCTCAGGTACGTATTTTTTATCCACCAGCACAATCGGCGCGGCGGGCGTGGTAAGCAACTGGCGCGCAGCGTCTGGTAAACCTTCTGCCACTGGCAACATGACCGCCAGCGGTTTCGCCGGGCGATGTTTGCGCGCCCGCAGTGTCGCCACCGCGTTACTGTTACGTGCATCGCAGGCAAGATGAAATCCGCCAATCCCTTTGATGGCGACAATGTTGCCCATTTTTAACTGTGCGATAGCTGCCTGTAATGCCGCCTCTTGTTCTGCATGTTCACCATGACTTACCCATTCAAGATGTGGGCCACACTCCGGGCAGGCCACCGGCTGGGCGTGGAAGCGACGATCGAGCGGGTCGCGGTACTCTTTATCACAGGCCGGACATAGCGGAAACGCCGCCATCACGGTAAACGGGCGGTCGTAAGGCATCGCGCGAATAATGGTGAAACGCGGGCCACAGTGAGTACAGTTGATAAACGGATAACGATAACGCCGTTCGCCTGGGGTATTCATTTCGGCAAGGCAAGCAGGGCAAGTGGCGGCATCCGGGACAATTTGCGTATTCATGGTGCCGCCTGTGCTATGGCGGATGGTGAACTCGGTGGGCGGCTGTGGCCAGATAAACGGCTCACGCTCGACGCTATCAATACGCGCCAGCGGTGGGCAGTGCTGATGCAATTGAACAAGAAACGTTTCCGGGTCTTCCAGCAACCGGACTTCTACGCCATCGCCGTCATTACAGACATCGCCGTGAAGATTTAATTGCTGTGCCAGCTGCCAGACAAACGGACGAAAACCGACGCCCTGCACTTTGCCACGAATACGCAGTTGGACACCGCAAGATGTGTTTTTTGCCATTGAGTTATTCCCGCCATCATGAATTGCGTAACCCGTCCAGCCGGACACGACAGCGTCGCATCCGGCAGTCACAGGTCGGCGATACCGCCCGCTCCGTATTCTACGAATATTTCCGGGAATTCCTTTGATGCCAGAACAGTTCTGTAAGATTTTTAGAACATCAGCGCCGTACGGCGACGTTTTTTCTGCGCTCAGTTGTTCAAGTTTATTACGATCGACACAAATCAGCGCATGAGTCGGGCAAGCCGCCATACACGCCGGGCCGTCTTCACGATGGTTGCACAGGTCGCATTTATTGGCTTCAGCTTTGTCAGCCCGTACATTCAGCCCCGCGCCGCTGTTGCGAATCACCGGACGTACCACCACTTCCATCGCGCCATACGGGCAAGCCACAACGCAGGTTTTGCAACCAATGCAACGTTCCTGCATGACATGAACAAACCCTTTATCACGGCTGATAGCACCATTCGGGCAGACGTTAGCGCACGGTGCATCTTCACACTGACGGCAGACTGTCGCCGTGGAAATGTTCACACCTTTAATGACATGGATACGCGGTAAAAATGTTTCCGGGGTCAGCGATGCACAGTCCTGATTTTCCTGATGAGAAACCACGCACGCCACTTCACAGGTACGGCAACCAATACATTTACTCGCGTCAGCAATGATGAAACGGTTCATCAAATTCTCCAGCAATGACAGTTAATGCGCCGATACATTCACAAATCATGCCAGTTTTTAATTCACTGTTATTTAAGGAAATTAATTTCTGTAATGCAGGAAAAACGATGTCATCGACACTAGTGACGATGACATGTGATGACAATGTTTACCGCGAAAGGGCAATGAGTGAGTCGCGGCAGATCAATTTTCCGCTGAAGGTTTTCGGCGGTGAGAAATCCCCGCCATCGAGCATAAAAATCAGCCGTCCAATAATTTCCTGAATCATCTCAGTCACCGGAATTTTTACGCTGGAGAGCGCCGGAACGATATAGGGGGCAATTGCGATATCATCAAATCCGATAACTGACACCTGCTCTGGCACCGCTACGCCGCGCTCGTGCAACGCTTTCATCGCACCTATCGCCATATCGTCGTTACTGGCAACTAACGCGCTAAATTTAGCCCCACGTTCGAGCAACGTTTCTACCCCTTCGGCCCCGCTGGCGGGCGTCCATTTACCGTTAGCGATAAGTTTTTCATTGAGCGCAATACCATGCTGCGACAGCGCGTCTTTATACCCGGCAAGACGTTCAATGCTGGTGGGAGAATCCATCGAGCCGGTAAGGAAAGCAATCTCCTGATGTCCGGCGTTTATCAACTCTGCCACGGCGTTAAAGCTGGTCTGTTTATGATCGCACCAGACGCTATGGCTGCTGTTTTTGCGCAGGCGGCGATTAAGCACCATTATCGGCTGACTGTGCGCGTCAATAATGTCATCAATCTCATCCACGCTTAAAAAACGCGGGTAAATCATAATGGCGTCGCAGCGCAAATCCAGCAGATACTGAATCGCCTGGCGCTCTTCTTCGGCGCTATGTTTGCCATCTGCCAATAGCAACTGTCGCCCTTTCTCTTCCGCCATTCGCGCGGCATGAAACAGTAATTCACTAAAATAAATGCCATGGTAAAGCGTGTTGGTCACTACCAGCCCCAGCGTCTGAGTACTCTTCGCCGACAGATTGCGCGCCAGCAAGTTTGGACGGTAACCGCTCTCTTCTACCGCCTGAAACACGCGATCTTTAGTTTCCTGGCTGACGTAGCCATTACCAGAAAGCACGCGGGAAACGGTCGCTTTTGAAACCCCGGCGCGCTTCGCCACTTCCAGCATCGTCGTCATCATTTTCATCCCTTTACACGCAATCAACGCAGTGTACTGCACCGTTTGCCGATTGTCCTTGCGCAATCAGCGGGAAAAATATTCAGGTGACCGGTTTCACAAATATAAAAAATGAACAATTCACTCTCTTGCTTATTTTTTGACAACTATTCATGATTTTGTGAAACCGGTTTCTTAATTCCGTTTCAGCATCGGCATTTTTCCGTCACGTCGACTGATAACAACTACATCTACCCTACTGATAACAGGATAAAATCCGATGGCCAAAAATTATGCGGCGCTGGCACGCTCGGTGATAGCGGCACTGGGCGGCGTTGATAACATCTCGGCGGTCACGCACTGTATGACGCGTTTGCGCTTTGTTATCAAAGATGATGCGCTTATCGACAGCCCGACGTTAAAAACCATCCCCGGCGTGCTCGGCGTGGTACGTAGTGACAACCAGTGTCAGGTGATTATCGGCAATACCGTTTCACAAGCCTTTCAGGAAGTCGTCAGCCTGCTGCCGGGAGATATGCAACCCGCCCTGCCCGTGGGTAAACCCAAACTCACGCTGCGTCGCATTGGTGCGGGGATCCTCGATGCGCTGATCGGCACCATGTCACCGCTGATCCCGGCGATTATCGGCGGATCGATGGTCAAACTGCTGGCGATGATCCTCGAGATGAGCGGCGTGCTGACAAAAGGATCGCCGACCTTAACCATTCTGAATGTGATTGGTGACGGTGCTTTCTTCTTCCTGCCGCTGATGGTCGCGGCATCTGCCGCCATCAAATTTAAAACCAATATGTCGCTGGCGATTGCCATCGCGGGTGTGCTGGTACATCCGAGTTTTATTGAACTGATGGCGAAAGCGGCCCAGGGGGAACATGTCGAATTTGCCCTGATCCCGGTCACCGCGGTGAAATACACCTACACGGTGATCCCGGCGCTGGTGATGACCTGGTGCCTGTCATATATCGAACGCTGGGTGGACAGCATTACACCGGCGGTGACCAAAAACTTCCTCAAGCCGATGCTGATTGTGTTGATTGCCGCACCGCTGGCAATCCTGCTAATTGGCCCGATTGGTATCTGGATCGGTAGCGCCATTTCGGCGCTGGTTTACACCATTCATGGTTATCTGGGCTGGCTTTCAGTCGCCATTATGGGCGCACTGTGGCCTCTGCTGGTAATGACCGGGATGCACCGCGTCTTTACGCCAACCATCATTCAGACCATTGCCGAAACCGGCAAAGAAGGGATGGTCATGCCGTCAGAGATCGGCGCTAACCTGTCGCTGGGCGGTTCATCACTGGCGGTGGCGTGGAAAACGAAAAACCCGGAACTGCGCCAGACGGCGCTGGCAGCGGCGGCATCAGCCATTATGGCGGGGATTTCCGAACCGGCGTTATACGGCGTGGCTCTTCGCCTGAAACGTCCGCTTATCGCCAGTCTTATCAGCGGTCTTATTTGCGGCGCGGTTGCCGGTATGGCGGGGCTTGCCAGCCACTCAATGGCAGCGCCGGGGCTATTTACCAGCGTGCAGTTCTTCGATCCGGCGAATCCAATGAGCATCGTCTGGGTGTTTGCCGTCATGGCGCTGGCGGTGGTGCTGTCGTTTATCCTCACACTGTTGCTCGGCTTTGAGGATATTCCTGTTGAGGAAGCGGCTGCCGAGGCGCGAAAGCATCAGAGCGCACAACCGACCGTCGCCAAAGAAGTAAGTCTTAATTGAGGATGAAAATGTCAGTATTTCCGCAAGGTTTTTTATGGGGCGGCGCGCTTGCCGCCAACCAGTCTGAAGGCGCGTACCGTGAAGGCGGCAAAGGGCTGACCACGGTCGATATGATCCCACACGGCGAGCATCGAATGGCGGTGAAACTGGGGCTGGAAAAACGTTTTCAGTTGCGCGATGACGAGTTTTATCCCAGCCATGAGGCGACGGATTTTTATCATCGTTATAAAGAAGATATCGCCCTGATGGCAGAGATGGGATTCAAAGTGTTCCGTACCTCAATTGCCTGGAGCCGCCTCTTCCCGCAGGGCGATGAAATCACGCCCAACCCGCAGGGCATTGCTTTTTATCGTTCTGTCTTTGAAGAGTGTAAAAAGTACGGTATCGAACCGCTGGTCACGTTGTGCCACTTCGATGTGCCGATGCATCTGGTCACCGAATATGGCTCCTGGCGTAACCGCAAGCTGGTGGCGTTTTTCAGCCGCTACGCCCGGACCTGCTTTGAAGCATTTGATGGTCTGGTGAAATACTGGCTCACCTTTAATGAAATCAACATTATGTTGCATAGCCCGTTTTCCGGCGCGGGTCTGGTGTTTGAAGAAGGGGAAAATCAGGATCAGGTGAAATATCAGGCCGCGCATCACCAACTGATTGCCAGTGCATTAGCCACCAAAATCGCCCATGAGGTTAACCCGCAAAATCAGGTGGGCTGTATGCTGGCGGGCGGTAACTTCTACCCTTACAGTTGCAAGCCGGAAGATGTCTGGGCGGCGCTGGAGAAAGACCGGGAAAACCTGTTTTTTATCGATGTGCAGGCGCGGGGCGCGTATCCGGCTTACTCTGCCCGCGTATTCCGCGAAAAAGGGGTAACCATCGACAAAGCACCTGGCGATGATGAAATCCTGAAAAATACCGTCGATTTTGTCTCTTTCAGCTATTACGCCTCGCGCTGCGCCTCGGCGGAGATGAACGCCAATAACAGCAGTGCGGCGAACGTGGTGAAATCGCTACGTAACCCGTATCTGCAAGTGAGCGACTGGGGGTGGGGTATTGATCCACTCGGTCTGCGTATCACCATGAATATGATGTACGACCGTTATCAGAAACCGCTGTTTCTGGTGGAAAACGGCCTGGGCGCAAAAGATGAATTTGCTGCCAATGGTGAGATTAACGATGACTATCGCATCAGCTATTTACGCGAACATATCCGCGCAATGGGCAAAGCGATTGCAGACGGCATTCCGCTGATGGGCTACACCACCTGGGGCTGTATTGATTTGGTTTCCGCCTCAACGGGTGAAATGAGCAAGCGCTACGGTTTTGTCTACGTAGACCGTGACGACGCAGGCAACGGTACGCTGGCGCGCACGCGTAAGAAATCGTTCTGGTGGTATAAAAAAGTGATTGCCAGTAACGGTGAAGATTTAGAGTGAGTAACAGTGCCGGATGCGGCGTGAACACCTTATCCGGCCTACGTGTCGCACGAACCATGTAGGCCCGATAAGCGCAGCGCATCGGGCAATCTGGGGGCTGGCATCAGTCAAAATCAAAGAAACCATTCCGGCTTAACGCCAAATCGGGCTGAAAGTGCCTTAATGTGGGATATCGTCAGGGATCGTTGTCCAGACAAAATCTGACTGACCAGGGATTTAGAGCCGATTTCGTTCTTCAAATCCGCATAGGTCAGATTATGTTGATCAATCAACGTGCGAAGTAACGCCACGCCAACCGGCATTGCAGCAACGGCTTTGTCGAACTCTGCAAACTTTTCGTGGTTGTTTTCATACTCTGCAATGCGGCTCGCCAGAAAGTCGATAAGTGGATTGGTGTCATCTTCTTCAATCAAAAATTCGACCAGTTCCAGTGCTTCACGATAATCATCTTCTGAGTCACTGCTTCCCAGAAAGGGGACTGCATTGACCAGTTCTCTTGTTGCTTTAACAGCGCGTGCAGCATTAGCAGTCATTCTTTGTTCTCTCTGTAGTAACGTGAAGTCTGTCTGCACGTAATCCCCCTCATAGCCACTCTGCAAAAAGTCAGTTCTGGTTCACCCCATCAAGCACATCCCCCTTTATCAAGCAACGCTGCGTCAGCGCCAGATCTTCCGTTTGCGGGTCGCGTCCGGCGATGGGTTTGAGGAGGAGTTTACGGTTGGGGGTATAAGTAAAGCGCGTGAGCGCGGGATAGCTTAACTTGCCAAACCAGCCGTGAACACGCTGCCATTTGGCGTCTTTTACCTGATACAGACTGGTTATCCAGTAACCAGAATTAAACTGCATATCCAGCAATTGCGTGTGACCATTCCTTTGTAAATCCAGCAAATCATCAATGCCAGTTTCACTTGCGGTATAAAAACCATCGGACTGAAAAACACACGGGCGACCTTTCTGATTAAAGGTCATCAGAATCAAAAACGCGTTAGGTGCCAGACCATTTCCTGAAATACCCCGCCAGATAACCAGATCCTGAATGCCGTTACGATCAAGATCGGCACGGTAAAGTTGCGCATTACCCGCCATATTTTGCAGCACCCCCACAGGCACAGACCAGGATTTACCGGCGCGATCTTTACCGTTCAATTGCCATTCACTATCATCGTTTGGCATCTTTTCAAGCGTCACGCCAGCAACGCCCACTTTTATAAAATGCCAGGTTTTCTCGGCATCATAAGGCATGGTCAGGAGAGGTTTCAGCACCCGCTTTTGCGCATATTCGCCGTCACTCATCGGCAGATATTCGGTAAAGCTGGTGGCCTGTGCAGGCAGCACCAAGCTCAATAAAAAAGCGCACATCCCTGTTCTGATGTTCAATCCCCTGAATTCCTTACTGAAAAACTACTCTTCTTCCACCGCTAACTGCGCGAATCCGCCGTTCCCTTCCCAGCCTTCCAGTCGTTGATAAACGGTTTCTACCGCATCTTTAATCGGCTGGGTCATCGGGTAGTAAAAGCCGACGATATCCGGCTGGATGCCGAGGAAAATCACTTCGCCAATGTCTTCTTTCAACTGATCGATAAGGTAGTTCAACGGCATATTATGGGTAGTCATCATAAACATCTCGGCGATGTCATCCGGGTCGATGATGCGGATCTCGCCGGGGTTTAACCCCATATCCGTGGCGTCGACAATCAGTAACCGCGTAGGGCGCAGTTCACGGATGGCGACGATGTCGTTTTCCGGTGCGCTACCGCCGTCAATCACTACCCAGTTACCTTTCGGCGCGGCGGCGCACTTTTCCGCCAGCAGCGGGCCTGCGCCATCATCGCCCATCATGCTATTGCCAACACAGAGTAAAACGTCAGTCACGCAGTCTCCTCACCATCAAATAGATGGCGTTTTCCTGATGAATATCATGCAGCATACTTAACAGCATTGTACTCCATTCCTGCTGCTGCGAAGTTTGCGCTGCCCGGGCTTTATCGAATGCATTGGCCAGCATCGGCACATGGTTAATGTCGATGACGATCTCACCATATTTCGGCACACCTTCCATTTTGCGGCGGGCTTCGCTGCCCGCCTCCAGTGTGGCAATCCATGCCAGATATTCATCCCATGGGCAGGTGAGCGCCGCTTCCAGGCAATCGATAACCCCAAGGTGGTGACCAATCGCCAGGCTGTAATAGACCACCTGCTGCGCCTCGGCGGGCGTGGCATCGTTCTCATCAATAAATTTACGGCTCAGTTGACTGAACACCACCTTTTCACTCATCGGATACGCGCCTCTTCAACAACATGATTCAGATGGCTGACAATCTCGTTCAGACGCGGATCGTTTTCCGCTTCCAGCCAGCGTGCAACCTGTTCTTCGCCCTGCCCTAATTGCGTCAGGAAGTCATCGGCAATCTGACGACCGTAACGATAACCCGCCAGGCGGCGTGCTTCTCGATCCACTTTCACACGCAGCGGCTGCACCATATCGCCATGCAGGATCTCCGCCGGTTGTTCATCCTGCTCACCCGGCCCACGGGCGTGAATTTTCTGCTCCAGCAGGCCGAGTGCCATTGCAAAGCCGTACAGCGTGGCGGCTGGTGTTGGCGGGCAGCCAGGGATATAAACATCCACCGGGACGATTTTATCCGTACCGCCCCACACGCAGTAAAGATCGTGGAAAATGCCGCCGCTGTTACCGCACGCACCGTAGGAGATACAGATTTTCGGGTCCGGCGCGGACTGCCACGCACGTAGCGCAGGGGATCGCATTGCACGGGTGACCGCGCCCGGTAAACAGTAAAATATCCGCATGACGCGGTGAAGGAACGACTTTAATGCCGAAGCGTTCTGCATCGAACAGCGGCGACAAAGTGGCGAAAATTTCGATTTCACAGCCGTTGCAGCCGCCACAGTCCACGCGGTAAACATAGGCAGAACGTTTGATTTTTTTCAGTAACGACGCCTTCATACTGGCGATGGACTCATCCACCGTCATCGGGACCGGAATGCCGTTGGCGTCACGGGGGCCTAATAAATTGCTCATCAGATGGCCTCTTTCATATGGCGAGTCAGTTCAATACGGTCGGACGGCACCAGGCATTTCTGGCGCTTACATTCCGGGCAAGTCTCAAAGCTTTCGCGGTGGTTTTCCGCGCGGCTGTCGCCGTTGTGCTTAAGCAGCGCAATGGCGTAGTCGATCTCTTTCTGGACAGCGAAAGGACGATTGCAGACGCGGCAGTTGCACAGCGCAAAGCGGGACTGTTGCAGGAAATCTTCTTTCTTCCACACCGCCAGTTCGTACTCTTGCGACAGTTTGATTGCCGCCGTCGGGCAGACTTCTTCGCAGCGTCCACAGAAGATGCAGCGCCCGAGATTAAACTCCCACGCAAGCTCTCCTGTGGCGAGGTCAGTTTCAACCGTTAAGGCGTTTGACGGGCAGGCATTGACGCAGGCCGCGCAGCCGATGCACTGCTGCGGGTTCTGCTCTGGCTTACCACGGAAGTTTTTATCAACCGCAATCGGCTCCAGCGGATAAGACGAGGTCGCCGTGCCGGTTTTGATAACTTTTTTGATAAAGGTAAACATGGCGATTCCTTATTTCAGCGGCGAGTTTTTACGCTCAATGCTGTAGCGCTCGAGTTCTTTGTACGGCACCACTTTGCTCTTCTTCTTACGCACATCGACCACGGTCATGCGGTCGGTACAGGAATAGCAAGGGTCGAGGCTACCGATAATCAGCGGCGCATCGGAAACGGTGTTGCCGCGCAGCATGTAGCGCAGGGTCGGCCAGTTCGCGTAGGTCGCGGCACGGCAGCGCCAGCGGTACAGCTTCTGGTTGTCGCCGGTCATGCTCCAGTGGATATCGTCGCCGCGCGGCGCTTCGGCAAAGCCCAGCGCGAAACGGTGCGGAATGTAGGTAAAGCCTTCCACCATCAGCGGGCCGCCCGGTAGGTTATCCAGACCGTAGTCGATCATGTTCAGCGCGGTATAGACTTCGTTGATACGCACTTTCAGACGGGAAATAACATCGCAGCCCTGCTCGCTGTGCACTTCCATTGGCAGCAGGCCATAACCAACAAACGGATGATCGGCACGGGTATCACGGGCGTGACCGCTGGCGCGGACCATCGGGCCGACGTTACTGAAGTCTCGGGCGATTTCCGGGTCCAGACGACCAATGCCAACGGTGCGCTGTTCCATGTTCGGTGTGCTCAGCAGCACATCCACCAGCTCCTGCACTTCACGACGCATTTGTTGCGCCAGCTGGCGGGTCTGGATCATGTCGTCTTTCAGCAGATCGCGACGAATCCCGCCGATCAGGTTCAGGCCGTAGGTTTTACGCGCACCGGTAAGGATCTCTGCCATTTTCATGGAGGTTTCACGCACGCGGAAGAACTGCATAAAGCCGGAGTCAAAGCCGGTAAAGTGGCAGGCGAGGCCGAGGTTGAGCAGATGCGAGTGCAGGCGTTCCACCTCCAGCAGAATGGCGCGGATCATCTGCGCGCGTTCTGGCACCTGAATACCCATCGCGTTTTCCACCGACGTGGTGTAGGCGGTGCTGTGGGCGAAGCCGCAGATCCCGCACACACGGTCAGAGAGGAAGGTCACTTCGTTGTAACCCATGCGGGTTTCCGCCAGTTTTTCCATGCCGCGATGGACGTAGAACAGGCGGTAGTCGGCGTCGATAATGTTTTCGCCATCGACGAACAGACGGAAGTGACCCGGTTCGTCAGAAGTGACGTGCAGCGGACCAATCGGCACGACGTTGTTTTTCTTGTCGCCCAGTTCGTTGATGAACTCGTAGGTTTCAGCATCGGTGGTCGGCGCCGGACGCTGACGATAATCCATGCTGTCTTTACGCAGCGGATAAAGTTCATCCGGCCAGTCATCCGGCAGCACCAGACGACGTTCATCCGGCAAACCAACCGGAATCAAACCGTACATATCGCGCACTTCACGCTCGCCCCACACTGCCGCCGGAACACGCGGCGTCACGGACGGATACTCCGGTTTGTTGGCGTCAACTTCGACGCGAACCGTAATCCAACACTTAGTGCCCTTCTCCATCGACAGCACGTAGTAAACGGCGTAATGACCATTCAGTTTGCGTTCGTCGTTACCAAACAGCACCGACAGCCAGCCACCCTGTTTGTAGTAAAGAAACTCCACCACTTCCGGCAGGTAGTTCACCTTTACGGTGACAGTCAGCTGATCTTTGGTCTGCCAGGCGTGGTCCAGCACGACGCCCGGAAAAGCCTCATTCAGCGCGGCGAGATAATGTTGACCTAATTTTTCTTCAGACATGCTCAAACTCTCTTTAATCACGCCGCCAGCAAGGAGACGAACGCTAAAAATGCAAAGCCAAACCCAGCCCAGGTAATGCGCGGAGTAATATCAAGACGCAGACGGGCCATGCTGTTTTCGAATAGCGCGATAACCAGGACGCCGACCACCAGTTTGACGATGGCAATCACCAGCGCCAGCAGCAGCCCACCGACGGTGAAGGTTTCCATTTGTCCCCACGGAATAAACACCCCGACGAACATCTGCAACACCACCAGCTGTTTCAGGCTGATACCCCATTTCATGACGCCAAAGCCGCTGCCGCTATACTCAGAGAGCGGACCTTCCTGCAACTCCTGCTCGGCTTCCGCCAGGTCGAACGGCAGTTTGCCCATTTCGATAAAAGTGGCGAACGCACAGGCACAAAGCGCCAGCACCAGCGGAATGCTTTGGCTCAGCGGCCAGTGATAAACGGTGTCGGTGATGTTGCTGATGTTGGTGGAACCGGCAACCTGTGCGGCAACCCACAGACCAAGCAGCAGCATCGGTTCGACCAGCACGCCAAGCATCGCTTCACGACTCGCGCCGATAGCGGTAAACGGGCTACCGGTATCCAGACCGGAAATGGCAAAGAAGAAACGCGCGATGGCAAAGAGATACAGTAAGGTGATCAAATCACCCAGTTGCGGCAGCGGAGAACCAACGGTCACCACCGGCAGCGCAGTAGCGATAGTCAGCATGACGCCCACCATCACATACGGCGTCAGGCGGAACACCCAGCCGGAGGCATCCGGGCCAACGCTCTGACGCCCCAGCAGTTTGATAATGTCGCGATACTCCTGCAACACGCCCGGCCCGCGACGGTTATGCAAGCGGGCGCGCGCCACGCGGGTTATACCGGAGAGCAGCGGCGCAACGGCAAATAACACCAGCGCCTGAATTAACGGATATAAAACACTCATTCTCAGGCTCCTCGTGAAACAATAATCACCACCAGCACCGCCAGTTCAACCAGCGCCATCCGGCGGAACAGCAACGCACTCCCCTCGCACTGCCAGCCCGGCACCAGCGACACCGGATTCAGCCATTTGCGCAGTTTCAGCACTGGCGCAAACGCCTGTTTAACCGGCATGGCAAAACCGTGAGCGGTAATCACCATTGATTTTTCGTGGTCGTAGCCGCACACCCAGGCAGCGCCACGGGAACGTGACGGCAAACGGTCGCCTTTGCAAATCGCCATAATGATGAATGGCAGCAGCGGGCAGGCAATCAGCAGCAACGTGATCATCGGTTGAGAAACGGTGGTGTTAGCAGGCTCCAGCGGCAGAGGCACCGCAGCGGAGAGCATCGGCAGCAGCCACGGCGCAGCAACACCGCCAATTACGCAGCAAATCGCCAGAGCCACTACGCTTACGCTCATCAGGAGCGGCGCACAGGTGGCGTTTTCGGCTTCTTTGGTACGCGGCGCACCGAGGAACGTGACGCCATAGACTTTCGCCACACACATCACCGCCAGCGCACCGGTAATTGCCAGCCCCACAGCGAGCAGCGGCCCCAGCAGACGGGCAACAAACGCGCCACTATTGCTCAGTTTGAAGAAGGATTGATAGATAACCCATTCCCCGGCAAAACCGTTCAGCGGCGGCAGCGCAGCCATTGCCATCAGCCCGACTAACATAGCGATGGAGATAACCGGCATTTTCTTGCCAATACCACCGAGTTTTTCGATATCGCGATGACCGGTACGGAACCAGACGCTCCCCGCCCCGAGGAACAGTACGCTTTTGAACAGGCTATGGTTAAGCAGATGGTACAGCCCACCGACCAGGCCAAGAGCAATCAGCGCCGGTTGTTCGAGTGCGATACCCGTTACGCCAGCGCCCAGCCCCAGCAGGATGATGCCGATATTTTCCAGGGTGTGGTAAGCCAGCAGGCGCTGGATGTTGTGCTCCATCAGCGCATACAGACCGCCGACGAACGCGGTGATCATGCCGAGCACCAGCAGCGCGATCCCCCACCACAGCGGCGCGTTACCGCCCAGCAGCGACAGGGTTAAAATGCCCAGCAGGCCAATTTTCATGACTACCGTAGAAAACAGCGCAGCAGCTGGCGCAGAGGCGTTAGCATGTGCCTGTGGCACCCAGCCGTGCAGCGGGATAATCCCGGCGAGCAGGCCAAAGCCAATCACACCGAGCAGCCAGATATCGGAACCGAGCGGCAGCTGTTGCACGTGCATATCCAGCAGGCGCAGATCCAGCGTGCCGTAACGCTGCCACAGTAGCCAGCAAGCAATCGCCAGCAGCAGAGTGCCAAGACGTCCCAGCGCAAACCACAGTTTGCCCTCTTTGCTGTTGCTGGTGAGGAACACCGCGCACAGTGCCATGATTTCGGCCATTACCACGAACATGCCGATGTTGCTGGCGATGACGGCGCAGACGGCGGCAGCCATCAACATATTGATCTGCAAGCCGTTGCACTTCACCTGTGCGTGGCGATGCCAGTCAATGTTGTAGAGGCTGACAAACAGGCCGCACAGGCCGAGCGTAATCAGCCAAATCGCATTAAGCGGAGAGATTTGCACATCGTAGCTTACCAGCGACAGCGCACCGCTCACGCCGACCGCGCCAGTCAGCACAGTGAAGCCCGCTGCTGCCGTGTACAGGCTACCGACTGCGCCACCAATTCCGGCAATCCAGCCGCTTAGTGCCTTATGAAAAGAAAAGAGAAATGCCAGAACAGCGGCGGCGGCAAACCACGCCACGCCGCTATTGATCAGGGAAATTGCGCTCATTTAGCCTCTCCACTTTGAGCCTGCTGAAACAAGGTGAGATCGCCAAAGTCCGTGTTAAAGGTCAGCTCACGCTTACGTTTGCTGACGCGGGCGATATCGGTGTTATCCACCAGATGCAGGGCTTTAGTCGGGCACATCCGCACGCAGGCCGGACCTTGTTCATCAAAGCTACAAAGGTCACATTTGACAGCGATCGCGCGAATACCCGGCACCCAGTCAAGCAATGTGCTGACACGCGCCGGAGCAGGCGGTGCCGGTGGCGCTTTCGGGGTATTGGCATTTGCAGGAATATCCAGCGGACGGCTACCGGAAAATTCGATTGCGCCGAACGGACAGGCGATGCCGCACAGTTTGCAGCTTACGCACAGGCTTTCATTCAGCTGCACGGCCCCATCAACACGAGTGATAGCATTAACCGGGCAGACCACCGCACAGGGTGCATCTTCACAGTGGTGACAGAGCTGCGGCGCAGATTCTTTTTCATTAAGCATCACTCTCAGGCGCGGCATAGACTGAAGGCCGTGCTGGCGATGCGTCTCTGAACAGGCGGCCTCACAGGTGTGGCAGCCGATACAGAGCGTGGAGTCAGCAATTACAAAACGATTCACCGGGCATTCCTCAGGTGATTGTCATTTTTGACGAAAACATGCCGATGAAATGTCATTTTCGACACTCATCGACACGCCCATCCCCAAACAGGCATGATGCCTGCAAACCGGACAAAGCCTCAGCTCATGCTGCTGAGCTTTGTCCCTTTACCAGTTGGCTTAAATTCACCGGCGTATTGTTCTCAATGGCGGTGTATAAGTTGTCGTAAACACCAGCGATTTTTTCGAGATAGTGTTCCAGAACCTGTTCGCGATTGCGGATGTTGACCTTGCCATCAATCATGCCGTCAATGCTTAACTGAGCCTGTGCAATCAGCTGCTTGTCTTCGCCGTCTTTCGTTTCGACGTAGTACTCGATGGTGTGGCTGTTAAAACCATCCGCCAGGGTGACGTAGATGCGAAAATGTTCAAAAAGTACGAAACAGAGTTCTTTATCTGGCGCGCAACTCATGGCGTGGTGCAGACGCGCTTTTGATAACGTGATCCCCTGAACCAGCGAATTGCAGTAGATATGCCACTGGTCCTGTAGGCGACGATGCCGCTGTGCGATGTAATCGGCTTTCTCGCTTATTTCCCAAATAGTCATTGTCAGGTTACCCGTTTAACAGAGATGCCTGCCTTAAGCATTTTTTTGTGCCAATTTTTTATCTCATTGTTATTTATATATTTTTCATAAGACAACCGACTTTCGACGCCATGACGACGTGTCATTTCGACATCATCGACATTGTTCACATCAGGGATAATCAACACTGGCATAATTATTGCTTGTCACGGGCAACAGTTAATGGGAGGCGATATGCACGAAATAACCCTCTGCCAGCGGGCACTGGAATTGATCGAACAGCAGGCCATACAGCACGGCGCAAAACGCGTAACTGCGGTCTGGCTCAAAATTGGCGCATTTTCTTGTGTCGAAACCAGCTCTCTTGCCTTTTGTTTTGATCTGGTTTGCCGCGGCAGCGTGGCAGAAGGTTGTAAACTGCACCTCGAAGAACAAGAGGCCGAGTGCTGGTGTGAAACATGCCAGCAGTATGTGACGCTACTGACCCAGCGCGTCCGCCGCTGTCCACAGTGTCATGGCGACATGCTGCGCATTGTGGCAGACGACGGTTTACAGATTCGGCGGATAGAAATAGACCAGGAGTGAGCGATGTGTACAACATGCGGTTGCGGTGAAGGCAACCTGTATATCGAGGGTGATGAACATAACCCTCATTCCGCGTTTCGTAGCGCGCCATTTGCTCCGGCGGCACGGCCGAAGATGAAAATCACCGGCATTAAAGCGCCTGAATTTACCCCCAGCCAGACCGAAGAAGGCGATCTGCATTATGGTCACGGCGAAGCGGGCACTCATGCGCCAGGTATGAGCCAGCGTCGGATGCTGGAAGTCGAAATTGACGTGCTGGACAAAAACAACCGTCTGGCTGAACGCAACCGCGCGCGCTTTGCTGCCCGCAATCAGTTGGTGCTCAACCTGGTTTCCAGCCCTGGTTCCGGTAAAACCACGCTGCTGACGGAAACCTTAATGCGCCTGAAAGATAGCGTTCCGTGTGCGGTGATTGAAGGCGACCAGCAAACCGTGAACGATGCCGCCCGCATTCGCGCTACCGGCACGCCAGCGATTCAGGTGAACACCGGTAAAGGCTGCCATCTTGACGCTCAGATGATTGCCGACGCCGCGCCGCGCCTGCCACTGGACGATAACGGTATTCTGTTTATCGAAAACGTTGGCAACCTGGTATGCCCGGCCAGCTTCGATCTCGGTGAAAAACACAAAGTGGCGGTGCTTTCCGTTACCGAAGGTGAAGACAAACCGCTGAAATATCCGCATATGTTTGCCGCCGCCTCACTGATGCTGCTCAACAAAGTTGACTTGCTGCCGTATCTCAATTTCGACGTTGAGAAGTGCATCGCCTGCGCCCGCGAAGTCAATCCAGAAATTGAAATCATCCTTATTTCCGCTACCAGCGGCGAAGGGATGGACCAGTGGCTGAACTGGCTGGAGGCACAGCGATGTGCATAGGCGTTCCTGGCCAGATTCGCACCATTGACGGCAACCTGGCGAAAGTCGACGTCTGCGGCATTCAGCGCGATGTCGATTTAACGCTAGTCGGCAGCTGCGATGAAAACGGTCAGCCGCGCGTGGGCCAGTGGGTACTGGTTCACGTTGGCTTTGCCATGAGCGTAATTAATGAAGCCGAAGCGCGTGACACTCTCGACGCCTTACAAAATATGTTTGACGTTGAGCCGGATGTCGGCGCGCTGTTGTATGGCGAGGAAAAATAATGCGTTTTGTTGATGAATATCGCGCGCCGGAACAGGTGATGCAGTTAATTGAGCATCTGCGCGAACGTGCTTCACATCTTTCATACACCGCCGAACGCCCTCTGCGGATTATGGAAGTGTGCGGCGGTCATACCCACGCCATCTTTAAATTCGGCCTCGACCAGTTACTGCCGGAAAACGTTGAGTTTATCCACGGACCTGGTTGTCCGGTGTGCGTTCTGCCGATGGGCAGAATCGACACCTGCGTGGAGATTGCCAGCCATCCGGAAGTCATCTTCTGTACTTTTGGCGACGCCATGCGCGTACCGGGGAAACAGGGGTCGTTGTTGCAGGCAAAAGCACGCGGTGCTGATGTGCGCATCGTCTACTCGCCAATGGATGCGTTGAAACTGGCGCAGGAGAACCCAACTCGTAAAGTGGTGTTTTTCGGCTTAGGGTTTGAAACCACCATGCCGACCACCGCAATCACGCTGCAACAGGCAAAAGCCCGCAATGTGCAGAATTTTTACTTCTTCTGCCAGCACATTACGCTGATCCCCACGCTGCGCAGTTTGCTGGAACAGCCGGACAATGGCATCGACGCGTTCCTCGCGCCGGGCCACGTCAGTATGGTAATTGGCACCGACGCCTATAATTTTATCGCCAGCGATTTTCATCGCCCGCTGGTGGTCGCTGGTTTCGAACCACTTGATCTACTGCAAGGCGTGGTGATGCTGGTAGAGCAGAAAATAGCGGCCCACAGCAAGGTAGAGAATCAGTACCGGCGAGTGGTGCCAGATGCGGGTAATTTGCTGGCACAACAGGCGATTGCTGACGTCTTCTGCGTCAATGGCGACAGCGAATGGCGCGGCTTAGGCGTGATTGAATCTTCTGGTGTGCACCTGACGCCGGATTATCAACGATTCGATGCCGAAGCACATTTCCGCCCGGCACCGCAGCAGGTTTGTGATGACCCGCGCGCACGTTGTGGTGAAGTATTGACCGGCAAATGTAAGCCGCATCAATGCCCGCTGTTTGGTAACACCTGTAATCCTCAAACCGCATTCGGCGCACTTATGGTTTCCTCCGAAGGAGCATGTGCCGCATGGTATCAGTATCGTCAGCAGGAGAGTGAAGTGTGAATAATATCCAACTCGCCCACGGCAGCGGCGGCCAGGCGATGCAGCAATTAATCAACAGCCTGTTTATGGAGGCGTTTGCTAATCCGTGGCTGGCAGAACAGGAAGATCAGGCTCGTCTTGACCTGGCGCAATTAATGGCAGAAGGCGATCGTCTGGCCTTCTCCACTGACAGCTACGTCATCGACCCGCTGTTCTTCCCTGGCGGTAATATCGGCAAGCTGGCGATTTGCGGCACGGCCAATGACGTTGCGGTCAGCGGCGCTATGCCACGTTATCTCTCCTGTGGATTTATCCTCGAAGAAGGATTGCCGATGGAGACGCTGAAAGCGGTAGTGACCAGCATGGCAGAAACCGCCCGCGCGGCAGGAATCGCCATCGTCACTGGCGACACTAAAGTGGTACAGCGTGGGGCGGCAGATAAACTGTTTATCAACACCGCAGGCATGGGTGCGATCCCGGCGAATATTCACTGGGGAGCACAAACTCTCACCGCAGGCGATGTTCTGCTGGTTAGCGGTACGCTCGGCGACCACGGAGCAACTATCCTTAACCTGCGCGAGCAGCTGGGGCTGGACGGCGAACTGGTTAGCGACTGCGCGGTACTGACGCCACTGATTCAGACGCTGCGCGACATTCCCGGCGTGAAAGCGCTGCGCGATGCTACCCGTGGTGGAGTGAACGCGGTAGTTCATGAGTTCGCGGCAGCCTGCGGTTGCGGTATTGAACTTTCAGAAGCAGCGCTGCCGGTTAAACCTGCCGTGCGTGGCGTTTGCGAATTGCTGGGCCTGGATGCCCTTAACTTTGCCAACGAAGGTAAGCTGGTGATTGCTGTAGAGCGTAACGCGGCAGAGCAAGTGCTGGCGGCGCTGCGTTCCCACCCACTGGGACAAGATGCGGCATTAATTGGCGAAGTGGTTGAGCGTAAAGGTGTTCGTCTCGCTGGGCTTTATGGCGTGAAACGAACTCTCGATCTACCACACGCCGAACCGCTACCTCGTATATGCTAATAAAAATCTAGCCCCTGGAATTTGTCATTTACCTTTTGCACCGCTTAGCGGTGCTTTCCTGGAAGAACAACATGTCGTATACACCGATGAGTGATCTCGGGCAACAAGGGTTGTTCGACATCACTCGGACACTATTGCAGCAGCCCGATCTGGCCTCGCTGTGTGAGGCTCTTTCGCAACTGGTAAAGCGTTCTGCGCTCGCCGACAACGCAGCTATTGTGTTGTGGCAAGCGCAGACTCAACGTGCGACTTATTACGCGTCGCGTGACAAAGACAATCCCATTAAATACGAAGACGAAACCATTCTGGCACATGGTCCGGTGCGCAGCATTTTATCGCGCCCTGACACACTGCACTGCAGCTACGAAGAATTTTGTGACACCTGGCCGCAACTGGCTACGAGTGGGCTATACCCCAAATTTGGTCACTATTGCCTGATGCCGCAGGCCGCGGAAGGACATATTTTTGGCGCCTGTGAATTTATTCGTTATGACGATCGCCCGTGGAGCGAAAAAGAGTTCAATCGACTGCAAACATTTACGCAGATTGTTTCTGTTGTCAGCGAGCAAATTCAGAGCCGCGTCATCAACAATGTCGACTACGAACTGCTATGCCGGGAACGGGATAACTTCCGCATCCTGGTTGCCATCACCAACGCGGTACTTTCTCGCCTGGACATGGACGAGCTGGTCAGCGAAGTGGCGAAAGAAATCCACTACTACTTCGATATCGACGATATCAGCATCGTTTTACGCAGCCACCGCAAAAACAAACTCAACGTTTACTCCACTCACTATCTCGATAAACAGCATCCCACTCACGAACAAAGTGAAGTTGATGAGGCCGGAACCCTCACCGAGCGCGTATTTAAAAGCAAAGAGATGCTGCTGCTTAATCTCCACGAGCGAGACGATTTAGCCCCCTACGAACGCATGTTGTTCGACACCTGGGGCAACCAGATCCAGACGCTGTGCCTGCTACCGTTGATGTCTGGCAACACCATGCTGGGCGTGCTGAAACTGGCGCAGTGCGAAGAGAAAACCTTTACCACCACTAACCTGAGTTTGCTGCGCCAGATTGCTGAACGTGTGGCGATTGCCGTGGATAACGCCCTCGCCTATCAGGAAATCCACCGTCTGAAGGAGCGCCTGGTTGATGAAAACCTTGCTCTGACCGAACAGCTCAATAATGTGGATAGCGAATTTGGCGAGATTATTGGTCGCAGCGAAGCCATGTATAGCGTGCTCAAGCAGGTTGAGATGGTAGCGCAAAGCGACAGTACCGTACTCATTCTCGGTGAAACGGGGACGGGTAAGGAACTGATTGCCCGCGCGATCCACAATCTCAGCAACCGCAATGGTCGGCGAATGGTGAAGATGAACTGCGCCGCCATGCCTGCCGGATTACTGGAAAGTGACCTGTTTGGTCATGAGCGTGGTGCCTTTACTGGTGCCAGCGCTCAGCGCATTGGTCGTTTTGAACTGGCGGATAAAAGCTCGCTGTTCCTCGATGAAGTGGGCGATATGCCGCTGGAGTTACAGCCGAAGTTGCTGCGCGTATTGCAGGAACAGGAATTCGAACGCCTCGGCAGCAACAAAATCATTCAGACGGACGTGCGTTTAATCGCCGCGACTAACCGCGATCTGAAAAAAATGGTCGCCGACCGCGAGTTCCGTAGCGATCTCTACTACCGCCTGAACGTCTTCCCGATTCATCTGCCGCCGCTGCGCGAGCGCCCGGAAGATATTCCGCTGCTGGCTAAAGCCTTTACATTTAAAATTGCCCGCCGCCTGGGTCGTAATATTGACAGCATTCCTGCCGAGACTCTGCGCGCATTGAGCAATATGGAATGGCCAGGTAACGTGCGCGAACTGGAAAACGTCATTGAGCGCGCGGTGTTGCTGACTCGCGGTAACGTTCTACAACTCTCTTTACCCGATATCCCTCTGTCAGAACCTGAAACACCACCGGCCGCGACGGTCGTCGCCCAGGAAGGCGAAGATGAATATCAACTGATTGTCCGCGTATTAAAAGAGACTAATGGCGTGGTTGCCGGGCCAAAAGGCGCTGCACAACGTCTGGGGTTAAAACGCACCACTCTGCTGTCACGGATGAAGCGGCTGGGGATAGATAAAGCGGCATTGGTTTAACAGATGTGGTTATACTCGATCAACATTCAATGAAAGGAGGCAGTATGGCAGTTTCAGCAAGAAATCAATTAACCGGAACAGTTAGCGCAGTCGCAATGGGCGCGGTGAATGATGAAGTAGAACTGACGCTGGCAGGTGGCGCAAAGCTGGTAGCGGTTGTTACCCACAGTAGCCAGCAAGCCCTGGGGCTGGCAAAAGGGAAAGAAGCGATTGCCCTGATTAAAGCCCCGTGGGTAACGCTGGCAACGGAAGACTGTGGACTGAAATTCTCTGCTCGCAACCAGTTTGCTGGCAGCGTGTCGAAAATCACCGAAGGCGCAGTGAATGCCACTGTCCATATCAAAACAGATGCGGGTTTTGAAGTTGTGGCAGTGGTAACCAATGAAAGCCAGGATGAAATGAAACTCACCACAGGATCGCGCGTTATTGCATTGATCAAGGCATCAGCAATCCTGATTGCGACCAAAGCGTAAGCGCCGTACTTGCCGGAGAGAATAAATTCCTCCGGCAAATTTATTTCTTCCGGCGATATTTTTCCGGCAGTTCTGGCACTGGACGTTTATCATCAATCAGATGACGCACGGTTAAGATCGGATGACGCCACAGCATTCTCGGCCCCGCCCACCGCATAATCTGCTTCATCTCTTCACGCTTCGCAGGCTGGTAACAGTGCACCGGACACTGCTTACAGGCGGGTTTCTCTTCGCCAAACACACATTTATCCAGCCGTTTTTGCGCGTAAGCAAACAACGCCTCGTAATGCTCCGGCTCCGCTGACGCCTGCGGGCATTTCGCTTGATAAAGATCGATCATTTTTTTAATCGTCAGTTTTTCACGAGAGATACGCTTGCCGGACATGCTGCCTCCATACTCTTAAGATGCATTTATATTACAACTTAATTTTAAAGGGGACTATGGCTCTGAAGGAGGAGGTTTCTTCAACCGATGTAATTTTGCGATCTTGTTTCATCGTCATCACGCAAAAGCTGCAAAGCAGCATTTTTCGCGGAACCGGCATCAAGAACTGACCTTTCGCGTCTTCCCCTGAAATGATTAACTCCGGTATCATGTGCGCCTTATGTGATTACAACGAAAATAAAAACCATCACACTACATTTAACATCAGGGAACCGGCTCTAATTCCATGAGTGTAATAGAAAATTTCGATGCCCATACACCAATGATGCAGCAGTATCTCAAGCTGAAAGCCCAGCATCCGGAGATCCTGCTGTTCTACCGGATGGGTGACTTTTACGAGCTGTTTTATGACGACGCAAAACGGGCGTCGCAGCTGCTGGATATTTCGCTGACCAAACGCGGCGCGTCTGCGGGCGAGCCGATCCCGATGGCGGGTATTCCCTACCATGCAGTGGAAAACTATCTCGCCAAACTGGTGAATCAGGGCGAGTCCGTCGCTATATGCGAACAGATTGGCGACCCGGCGACCAGCAAAGGTCCGGTTGAGCGCAAAGTTGTCCGTATCGTTACGCCAGGCACCATCAGCGATGAAGCCCTGTTGCAGGAGCGTCAGGATAACCTGCTGGCGGCTATCTGGCAGGACAGCAAAGGTTTCGGCTACGCGACGCTGGATATCAGTTCCGGTCGTTTTCGTCTGAGCGAACCGGCTGACCGCGAAACGATGGCGGCAGAGCTGCAACGCACCAATCCGGCGGAACTGCTGTATGCAGAAGATTTCGCCGAGATGTCGCTGATTGAAGGTCGTCGCGGCCTGCGTCGTCGCCCGCTGTGGGAGTTTGAAATCGACACCGCGCGCCAGCAGTTGAACCTGCAATTTGGCACTCGTGATCTGATTGGTTTCGGCGTCGAGAACGCGCCACGCGGGCTTTGTGCTGCCGGTTGCCTGTTGCAGTATGCGAAAGATACCCAACGCACGACCCTGCCACATATTCGTTCTATCACCATGGAACGTGAGCAGGACAGCATCATTATGGATGCCGCGACGCGTCGTAACTTGGAAATCACCCAGAATCTGGCGGGCGGTGCGGAGAATACGCTGGCTTCAGTGCTCGATTGCACCGTCACGCCGATGGGCAGCCGTATGCTGAAACGCTGGCTGCATATGCCAGTGCGCGACACCCGCGTGTTGCTTGAGCGCCAGCAAACTATTGGCGCATTGCAGGATTTCACCGCTGAGTTACAGCCGGTACTGCGGCAGGTGGGCGATCTGGAGCGTATTCTGGCGCGTCTGGCTTTACGAACTGCTCGCCCGCGCGATCTCGCCCGTATGCGTCACGCTTTCCAACAACTGCCGGAACTGCGCGCGCAGTTAGAAACTGTCGATAGTGCACCGGTACAGGCGCTGCGTGAGAAGATGGGCGAGTTTGCCGAGCTGCGCGAGCTGCTGGAGCGGGCAATCATCGACACACCGCCAGTGCTGGTACGCGACGGTGGTGTTATCGCACCGGGCTATAACGAAGAGCTGGATGAGTGGCGGGCGCTGGCTGACGGCGCGACCGATTATCTGGAGCGTCTGGAAGTCCGCGAGCGTGAACGTACCGGCCTGGACACGCTAAAAGTTGGCTTTAACGCGGTTCATGGTTATTACATTCAGATCAGCCGTGGACAAAGCCATCTGGCACCAATCAACTACATGCGTCGCCAGACGCTGAAAAACGCTGAACGTTACATTATTCCAGAGCTGAAAGAGTACGAAGACAAAGTCCTCACTTCAAAAGGCAAAGCACTGGCACTGGAAAAACAGCTTTATGAAGAGTTGTTCGACCTTCTGTTGCCGCATCTGGAAGCGCTGCAACAGAGCGCGAGCGCGCTGGCGGAACTCGACGTGCTGGTGAACCTGGCGGAACGGGCCTATACCCTGAACTACACCTGCCCGACCTTTATTGATAAACCTGGCATTCGCATTACCGAAGGCCGCCATCCGGTGGTTGAACAGGTACTGAATGAGCCGTTTATCGCTAACCCGCTGAACCTGTCGCCACAGCGTCGGATGTTGATTATTACCGGTCCGAACATGGGCGGTAAAAGTACCTATATGCGCCAGACCGCACTGATTGCGCTGATGGCCTATATCGGCAGCTATGTACCGGCACAAAAAGTCGAGATTGGCCCGATTGACCGTATCTTTACCCGTGTGGGCGCGGCAGACGATCTGGCATCCGGGCGTTCAACCTTTATGGTGGAGATGACCGAAACCGCTAATATTCTGCATAACGCCACCGAGTACAGTCTGGTGTTGATGGATGAGATCGGGCGCGGGACGTCCACTTACGATGGTCTGTCACTGGCATGGGCGTGCGCGGAAAATCTGGCGAATAAGATTAAGGCATTGACGCTGTTTGCCACCCACTATTTCGAGCTGACCCAGCTACCGGAGAAAATGGAAGGCGTAGCCAACGTACATCTCGATGCGCTGGAGCACGGCGACACCATCGCCTTCATGCACAGCGTGCAGGATGGCGCGGCGAGCAAAAGCTACGGTCTGGCGGTTGCTGCTCTGGCGGGCGTGCCAAAAGAAGTTATTAAGCGCGCACGGCAAAAACTGCGTGAGCTGGAAAGCATTTCGCCGAACGCCGCCGCGACGCAGGTGGATGGTACGCAGATGTCTTTGCTATCAGTACCAGAAGAAACTTCGCCTGCGGTCGAAGCTCTGGAAAACCTCGACCCGGATTCACTCACCCCGCGTCAGGCGTTAGAGTGGATTTATCGGTTGAAGAGTCTGGTGTAAAAATAATTCCCGATAGTCTTTTGCTATCGGGAATATTAACGACAACTGACGAATCAAATAAAAATACCCTGTATAATAGGAAAGCTTATTTTACAGGGTAAAACCATGCCATCTACACGCTATCAAAAAATCAATGCCCATCACTATCGCCATATATGGGCCGTTGGTGATATTCATGGGGATTATCAATTGTTACAATCCCGTTTACATCAACTCTCTTTTTGTCCCGAAACTGACTTGCTTATTTCCACAGGCGATAATATTGATCGTGGGCCGGAGAGTCTTAATGTGCTGCGCCTGTTAAACCAGCCCTGGTTTAACACCGTAAAAGGCAACCACGAAGCGATGGCGCTTGATGCGTTCGCTACTGGTGATGGTAATATGTGGTTAGCCAGCGGCGGTGACTGGTTTTTCGATTTAAATGATACGGAACAACAAGAGGCAATAAATCTGTTACTGAAATTCCATCAGCTCCCGCATATTATTGAAATCACTAACGACATAATAAAATATGTCATCGCACATGCAGATTATCCGGGGAATGAATATCTCTTTGGCAAAGAAATAGCGGAAAGCGAATTACTCTGGCCTGTTGATCGTGTGCAGAAATCGCTTAATGGCGAGTTACAAAAAATAAACGGCGCTGACTATTTTATATTTGGACATATGATGTTTGATAACATTCAGACGTTCGCTAACCAGATTTACATTGATACCGGATCGCCGAAAAGCGGACACCTGTCATTTTATAAAATAAAGTAGTCTCATGCTTCTTCTGTGAAGCATGAGTAACCCGGTGTTATTGCAGGCCATTATTCATTTTTCGCTACCAGCAAAGAGAGATCCTGCTTCGCCAGCGCGCGACTGGCACTCTCCGGCAGACCGTCGTCAGTAATGATCTGATCAAACTCGCTTAATGGTAACGCCAGCCATGTCGCCACCTGACCATATTTCGTCGCATCACAGACCAAAACTCGCTGGCGGCTGGCACTGGCAATCGCCCGTTTCACCGTGACTTTATCTTCTGCTGGCGTAGAGATCCCCCGCACACTCCATGACGATGCAGAAATAAAAGCCTGATCAATCATCAGGCTGCGCAGCATGGTCGCAGCGGCTTCCCCGACACAGGAACGGTTTTCCCGACACACTGCACCGCCAGTGTGAATAATTGTGCAATTACTGTTGTCGAGCAAGTAGTCCGCAATAACGAAGTCGTTAGTAACCACTGTGAGTGGCTCCATGTGAATCAGATGCTGTGCTATCGCTAACGTGGTCGTTCCCGCATCCAGATAGATACAACTTCCCGGCTGAACAAGACTTGCCGCCAGCTTGCCAATCGCCGCTTTTTGCGTCATTGCCAGCGCAGTTTTTACCTGATGAGAAGGTTCATGCGCCACGCGTCCCGGAGACTGAACGCCTCCGGACACCAGCACAACGGCGCCCTGCTGCTCCAGTTTTTGTAAATCCCGACGAATGGTCATATGTGACACATTCATTCTGTCCGTCAGTTCAGCAATACTGACAATGCCTTTTTCAGCTACCATCTCAAGGATGATTTGGCGACGCTCTACGGGTATCAACTTTTGCTCCTTCCTTTGTCCTGCGGACATTCTACGCTATTTGCCTGCGAAACATGCGCAGCGCAACTATCGCTTAGTTCACATAAAATAACACGCATTGTTAATTTTTGTGAATCAGCTCACCATATCGTTATCTCCTGGCGCTTATATTCACAACATCAAACAAAATATCACTTAAATTAACAAGGAGAGCAGATGAAGACGGGATCTGAGTTTCATGTCGGAATCGTTGGTTTGGGATCAATGGGAATGGGAGCGGCGCTGTCATGTGTCCGCGCAGGTCTTTCTACCTGGGGCGCAGACCTGAACAGCAATGCCTGCGCTACGTTGAAAGAGGCTGGTGCTTGCGGGGTTTCTGATAACGCCGCGACGTTTGCCGAAAAACTGGACGCTCTTCTGGTGCTGGTGGTCAATGCGGCCCAGGTTAAACAGGTGCTGTTTGGTGAAAAAGGTGTTGCACAACATCTGAAACCCGGTACGGCAGTAATGGTTTCTTCCACTATCGCCAGTGCTGATGCGCAAGAAATTGCTACCGCTTTAGCTGGGTTCAATCTGGAAATGCTGGATGCGCCGGTTTCTGGTGGTGCGGTAAAAGCTGCTAACGGTGAAATGACCGTCATGGCCTCCGGTAGCGATGTTGCCTTTGAACGCCTGGCTCCCGTGCTGGAAGCCGTTGCCGGAAAAGTTTATCGCATTGGCGCAGAACCGGGACTAGGTTCGACCGTAAAAATTATCCACCAGCTGTTAGCGGGCGTGCATATTGCGGCCGGAGCCGAAGCGATGGCGCTTGCTGCCCGTGCGGGAATCCCACTGGATGTAATGTATGACGTCGTGACCAATGCCGCCGGAAATTCCTGGATGTTCGAAAACCGGATGCGTCATGTGGTGGATGGCGATTACACCCCGCATTCAGCCGTCGATATTTTTGTTAAGGATCTTGGTCTGGTTGCCGATACCGCCAAAGCCCTGCACTTCCCGCTGCCATTGGCCTCAACAGCATTGAATATGTTCACCAGCGCCAGCAACGCGGGTTACGGGAAAGAAGACGATAGCGCAGTCATCAAGATTTTCTCTGGCATCACCCTACCGGGAGCGAAATCATGATCAAAATTGGCGTTATCGCCGATGATTTTACCGGCGCAACGGATATCGCCAGTTTTCTGGTGGAAAACGGTCTACCAACGGTACAAATCAACGGTGTTCCAACAGGTGAAATGCCGGAGGCAATCGACGCGCTGGTAATCAGTCTGAAAACGCGCTCCTGCCCGGTGGCTGAAGCCACACAGCAATCGCTGGCGGCTCTTCGCTGGTTGCAACTACACGGTTGCCGCCAGATTTATTTCAAATACTGCTCCACTTTCGACAGTACGGCGAAAGGTAATATCGGCCCGGTTACCGATGCATTAATGGATGCTCTCGACACGCCGTTTACGGTCTTCTCTCCGGCTCTGCCGGTCAACGGACGCACGGTTTATCAGGGTTATTTGTTCGTTATGAATCAACTACTGGCCGAATCCGGGATGCGCCATCATCCGGTAAATCCCATGACCGACAGCTACCTTCCCCGTCTGGTTGAAGCGCAATCCACAGGGCGCTGCGGCGTCGTTTCGGCGCATGTTTTCGAACAAGGTGTGGAAGCCGTGCGTCAGGAACTGGCTCGCTTACAGCAAGAGGGCTATCGCTACGCGGTGCTTGATGCGCTGACCGAACACCATCTGGAAATACAGGGAGAAGCCTTACGCGATGCCGCACTGGTAACGGGCGGTTCTGGCCTGGCGATTGGCCTTGCCCGGCAGTGGGCGCAAGAAAACGGTAGCCAGGCGCGCGAAGCGGGGCATCCGCTCGCTGGGCGCGGCGTAGTGCTCTCCGGGTCATGCTCTCAAATGACCAACCGCCAGGTGGCACATTACCGTCAAATTGCACCAGCCCGTGAAGTTGATGTGGCACGCTGCCTCTCAACTGAAACTCTGGCCGCTTATGCACACGAACTGGCGGAATGGGTTCTGAGCCAGGAAAGTGAACTTGCTCCTCTGGTTTTTGCCACCGCCAGCACTGACGCACTGGCAGCAATTCAACAGCAATACGGTGCACAAAAAGCCAGTCAGGCAGTGGAGGCGCTGTTTTCTCAACTAGCGACGCGGTTAGCAGCGGAAGGCGTGACACGTTTTATTGTCGCAGGCGGTGAGACCTCCGGCGTAGTCACACAGAGCCTGGGCATAAAAGGGTTTCATATTGGCCCAACCATTTCCCCCGGCGTGCCGTGGGTAAACGCACTGGATAAGCCTGTCTCACTCGCCCTTAAATCCGGCAACTTCGGCGATGAGGTCTTTTTTTCACGAGCCCAAAGAGAGTTTTTACCATGAGCGATTTCGCAAAAGCAGAGCAGTCTTTGCGAGAGGAGATGACGCGGATTGCCAGTTCATTCTTTCAGCGCGGCTATGCCACCGGTTCGGCTGGCAATCTGTCTCTGCTTTTACCTGACGGGAATTTACTGGCGACGCCGACAGGCTCTTGCCTGGGCAATCTCGATCCGCAGCGACTTTCCAAAGTTACCGCTGATGGTGAATGGCTAAGTGGTGACAAACCCTCGAAAGAAGTGCTCTTTCATCTGGCGCTGTATCGCAACAATCCGCGCTGTAAAGCGGTGGTGCATTTGCACAGCACATGGTCGACGGCGCTTTCCTGCCTGCAAGGGCTGGACAGCAGCAACGTTATTCGTCCGTTCACACCATACGTGGTGATGCGGATGGGAAATGTCCCGCCTGGTGCCCTATTACCGCCCGGGCGATAAACGCATCGCGCAGGATCTGGCGGAACTAGCAGCAGATAATCAGGCTTTTTTACTGGCAAATCATGGCCCAGTCGTTTGCGGTGAAAGCCTGCAAGAAGCCGCCAACAATATGGAAGAACTGGAGGAAACGGCAAAGCTGATTTTTATTCTCGGTGACCGCCCGATCCGCTATCTGACCGCAGGTGAAATTGCGGAATTAAGGAGTTAATGCAATGCCTCGTTTTGCAGCTAATTTATCCATGATGTTCACCGAAGTGCCTTTTATTGAACGCTTCGCCGCAGCGCGAAAAGCCGGGTTTGATGCTGTGGAATTTCTGTTTCCCTATGACTACTCCACCCAGCAAATCCGGCAGCAACTGGCGCAAAATCATCTGACGCTGGCGCTGTTCAATACCGCTCCCGGAGATGTTAATGCGGGGGAATGGGGATTATCCGCCCTTCCCGGACGTGAGCACGAAGCACGCGCAGACATCGACCTGGCACTGGAATATGCATTGGCGCTCAATTGTGAACAAGTCCATGTGATGGCAGGCGTCGTGCCCGCAGGCGAAGACGCTGAACGGTATCGGGCTGTTTTTATCGATAATCTCCGCTACGCTGCCGACCGCTTTGCGCCGCACGGCAAGCGAGTTTTGGTTGAAGCACTCAGCCCCGGCGTTAAACCTCATTATCTCTTCTCCAGCCAGTATCAGGCACTGGCTATTGTTGAAGAGGTTGCGCGAGATAACGTGTTTATTCAACTAGATACTTTCCATGCGCAAAAAGTGGATGGCGACCTGACGCATTTAATCCGTGATTACGCCGGGAAATATGCCCACGTACAAATTGCCGGACTGCCCGATCGACATGAACCGGACGATGGTGAGATCAACTATCCGTGGCTGTTCCGCCAGTTCGATGAGGTGGGATATCAGGGCTGGATCGGTTGTGAATACAAACCTCGTGGCCTCACCGAAGAAGGGCTTGGCTGGTTTGACGCCTGGCGCTAATTCGCTCAATCCATAATTACAACGTACCCATACATCCCCCCCATCTACGGATGGGGTAGGTTAACTATAACTTTCAGACAGGGTTTTCCATGTCCACAATTACATTGTTATGCATTGCGTTAGCTGGCGTAATCATGCTGTTGCTGCTGGTCATCAAGGCAAAGGTACAACCATTCGTTGCTCTGCTTCTCGTCAGCCTGTTAGTCGCACTTGCGGCGGGTATCCCGGCGGGCGAAGTGGGTAAAGTGATGATCGCCGGGATGGGCGGTGTGCTTGGCTCCGTCACCATCATTATCGGCCTTGGTGCCATGCTGGGTCGCATGATTGAACACTCTGGCGGTGCAGAGTCGCTGGCTAATTATTTCAGCCGCAAGTTAGGAGACAAACGGACTATTGCCGCACTGACTCTGGCAGCGTTCTTCCTCGGTATTCCTGTTTTCTTTGATGTCGGCTTTATTATTCTTGCGCCAATCATTTACGGTTTTGCCAAGGTTGCCAAAATATCGCCGCTTAAATTTGGCCTGCCGGTCGCCGGGATAATGCTTACTGTTCACGTGGCAGTACCGCCGCATCCAGGCCCCGTTGCCGCTGCCGGGCTACTCCACGCAGACATCGGCTGGCTGACCATAATCGGTATCGCAATTTCTATTCCTGTAGGCATTGTCGGCTATTTTGCAGCGAAAATAATCAATAAGCGCCAATATGCGATGTCGGTGGAAGTACTGGAACAGATGCAGCTGGCACCAGCCAGTGAGGAAGGCGAGACAAAATTAAGCGATAAAATAAATCCGCCGGGCGTCGCGCTGGTCACCTCATTAATTGTTATTCCTATCGCGATTATTATGGCGGGTACGGTTTCCGCAACGCTAATGCCAGCCTCGCATCCCCTGCTTGGTACGCTGCAACTGCTCGGCTCACCGATGGTGGCTCTGATGATTGCGCTGGTGCTGGCATTCTGGTTACTGGCCTTACGTCGCGGCTGGAGCTTACAACACACCAGCGACATTATGGGCTCAGCCCTTCCCACTGCGGCGGTAGTGATTCTGGTTACTGGTGCCGGTGGGGTATTTGGCAAAGTGCTGGTGGAGTCTGGCGTCGGTAAAGCCCTTGCCAATATGTTACAAATGATTGACCTGCCTCTGTTGCCTGCGGCATTTATTATTTCTCTGGCGCTGCGCGCATCGCAGGGTTCAGCCACCGTAGCAATCCTGACAACCGGTGGATTACTCTCGGAAGCGGTGATGGGATTGAATCCGATTCAGTGCGTACTGGTGACACTGGCGGCCTGCTTTGGTGGGCTTGGCGCGTCACATATTAATGACTCAGGGTTCTGGATTGTGACCAAATATCTTGGCTTGTCGGTAGCAGACGGTCTGAAAACCTGGACAGTGTTAACGACCATTCTCGGTTTTACCGGATTCTTAATTACCTGGTGCGTATGGGCGGTAATTTGACCTTAATAAAAAGGTCCGATGGGCATCGGACCTTTTTATTTAGCGCTTATCTGCCGCCAGCAGTGGCGGAATGCTCGGCACCATTGGCGCGTCATCAATATCTTTCTGCGTCATACGAAACGCCTCCGGATAATGTTCGCGGCTGGTGCGGCGTAGCGGTTCGGTATCGCGCCAGGTATAAAGGCAATGCTGGCACTGGTAGACCGTCCAGACATCTTTCACCGGCGATTTCGCCATCACTTCAATCTGTTCATCGGCACAACGTGGACAAATCATCTTGTTCTCCTTATTTACGTGCGGCCAGCATAGCGGTCAGTTTTTCAGCCCAGGCTTTGGTCTCCGGTAAATCCACCACCGGCTGGCTATAGTGACCACGGTTGTCCGGGGCGACAGGCGTGGTTGCGTCGATAATCAGCTTGTCGGTGATCCCCGCCGGGCTTGAGCCTGGGTCGAGTTCCAGCACGGACATATTCGGCAACTGCACCAAATCCCCTGCCGGGTTCACTTTCGAGGAGAGCGCCCACATCACCTGCGGCAGGTTGAACGGATCAACGTCTTCATCGACCATAATCACCATCTTCACATAGCCCAGACCGTGCGGCGTGGTCATCGCACGCAGGCCCACCGCGCGGGCAAAGCCGCCGTAGCGTTTTTTGGTGGAGATAATCGCCAGCAGGCCGTGGGTGTACATGGCGTTTACCGCCTGTACTTCCGGGAACTCAGCTTTCAGTTGCTGATACAGCGGCACACAGGTGGCTGGCCCCATCAGGTAGTCGATTTCGGTCCACGGCATACCGAGATAGAGCGATTCGAAAATCGGTTTCGTGCGGTAAGAGACTTTATCGATGCGCACCACGGTCATGTTGCGCCCGCCGGAGTAGTGGCCGGTAAACTCACCGAACGGTCCTTCAATCTCGCGTTTGCGGCTTTCGATAACCCCTTCGAGGATTACTTCCGAGCCCCACGGCACATCAAAACCGGTCAGCGGGGCGGTAGCGATCGGGTGATGGGCTTTCGCGCAATGCGCCCGCCATTTCGTACTCAGACTGATCGTATTTCAGCGGTGTAGCGCCCATCAGCGTGATGATCGGATCGTTACCAAGGGTGATGGCTATCGGCAAATCTTCGCCACGCTCTTCCGCTTTATGCAGATGCAGGGCGATATCGTGCATTGGCACCGGTTGCAGGCCGAGCTTACGCTTGCCTTTCACTTCCATACGGTAGATGCCGACATTCTGCTTGCCGAAGTTATCCGGGTCGAGCGGATCGCGGGAAACCACGCAGGCTTTATCGAGATAGAAACCGCCATCACCATCGTTCAGGCGAAACAGCGGCAGAATATCGAACAGGTTAATCTCTTCGCCATCGACAGTGTTCTGCGCCCAGGCTGGATTTGCGCGGCGCTCCGGGGCAATCGGGAAGTTATCCCAGCGGCGGATAAACTCATCAATCTGTTTTTTAACCGGCGTGTTCGGCGGCAGGCCGAGGGAAATCGCGTGGTTCTGCCAGGAACCGATGGTGTTCATCGCCACTCGCGCATCGGTAAAGCCGCGAATATTATCAAACCACAGCGCGGGTGCGCCGTCGCCGATACGCCCGGTGGCATTGGCAGCAGCAGCCAGATCTGGCTCGGCGTTAACCTCTTCACTGATTTTCAGCAATTGTCCCTGGTCGTCGAGCGCCTGTAAAAAGCTGCGTAAATCATCAAAAGCCATTATTCATTCTCCTGAGAAAAACTCCCGGACTGCGGCAATCCTTGCCAGCGCCTGGCTTGAGGATGTTCGAGGCCAAACTGATCCATCACGCGGGCAACCACGTGGTGGACAATGTCATCTACCGTTTCGGGATGGTTATAGAAGGCAGGCATGGGCGGTATCATCGCCACGCCCATACGGGAAAGCGCGAGCATATTTTCAAGGTGGATAGTACTGAGCGGCATTTCACGCGGCACCAGCACCAGCTTGCGCCCTTCTTTGAGAACAACATCAGCAGCGCGCCCCACCAGCCCATCGGCATAGCCAGCACGGATACCAGCCAGCGTCTTCATGCTGCACGGAATAACGATCATGCCATCGGTACGAAAGGAACCTGAGGAGATAGTCGCCGCCTGATCCGCCGGGTTATGGCAATAGTCTGCCAGGGCCGCGACATCGTGGACGCTGTAGGGCGTTTCCAGTTCAATGGTAGTTTTCGCCCACTTCGACATCACGAGATGTGTTTCAACACCGGGCATCTTCTTTAGTGCTTGCAGTAATGCCACACCAAGAGGCGCACCTGTAGCCCCAGTCATCCCGACAATCAGTCTCATTTTTTATTTCCTTAATTGTTCGTACACGAACGTTATTATTAACATACCCTTCTATTCACGTAGCGGCAAGTGCGGAAAAGTAACAACATCCCCTTCGTCACTGAAAAACAGCTATGATAGCGGCAGAAAGTTAGCCCGGAGTTTACATGGCGTTACGAAATAAAGCGTTCCATCAGTTACGACAGCTTTTTCAGCAGCACACGTCTCGCTGGCAGCATGAGTTACCTGACCTGACTAAACCGCAGTACGCGGTGATGCGCGCTATTGCTGGACAACCCGGTATAGAGCAGGTTGCGCTGATAGAAGCAGCTGTCAGCACTAAGGCTACGCTGGCGGAAATTCTGGCAAGAATGGAAAATCGTGGCCTGGTCAGACGAGAGCATGACACCGTCGATAAGCGACGGCGCTTTGTCTGGCTGACTGCCGAAGGAGAAAAGGTACTTGCTGCGGCGATACCGATTGGTGACGGCGTGGATGAAGAATTTTTGGGGCGTTTGAGTGCAGAAGAGCAGGAGCTGTTTATGCAGCTGGTGCGCAAGATGATGAACACATAGGGTGCAAATTGCCGGATGCGACGCTATCGCGTCTTATCCAGCCTGCAAACACACCGACTCACCAACCAAAAGAAAAAGGCCAGCCTCATATGAGACTGGCCTTTCTGACAGATGCTTGCTTATTCGCGGAACAGCGCTTCGATATTCAGCCCCTGAGTCTGCAAAATCTCACGCAGACGGCGCAGGCCTTCAACCTGAATCTGGCGAACACGTTCACGGGTGAGGCCAATTTCACGACCTACATCTTCCAGTGTTGCCGCTTCGTACCCCAGCAAACCGAATCGACGAGCCAGCACTTCACGCTGCTTGGCGTTCAGTTCGAACAGCCATTTGACGATGCTTTGTTTCATATCGTCATCTTGCGTGGTGTCTTCCGGACCGTTCTCTTTTTCATCGGCCAGGATATCCAGCAACGCTTTTTCGGAATCACCACCCAATGGGGTGTCTACCGAGGTAATGCGCTCGTTAAGACGAAGCATACGGCTGACGTCATCAACTGGCTTATCCAGTTGCTCTGCGATCTCTTCCGCGCTCGGTTCGTGGTCCAGCTTATGGGACAACTCACGTGCGGTTCGCAGGTAAACGTTCAGCTCCTTTACGATGTGAATCGGCAAACGAATAGTACGGGTTTGGTTCATAATGGCCCGTTCGATCGTCTGGCGAATCCACCAGGTTGCGTAAGTTGAGAAGCGGAAACCACGTTCCGGGTCAAACTTCTCAACCGCGCGGATCAGCCCCAGGTTACCCTCTTCGATAAGGTCCAGCAGCGCCAGACCACGATTGCCATAACGGCGGGCAATTTTTACCACCAGACGCAAGTTACTCTCGATCATCCGGCGGCGAGAGGCGACATCACCACGCAGTGCGCGACGCGCAAAATAAACTTCTTCTTCGGCCGTTAACAGTGGCGAATAACCAATCTCACCAAGATAAAGCTGAGTCGCGTCCAGCACACGCTGTGTTGCGCCCTGCGATAACAGCTCCTCTTCGGCCAAATCGTTATCACTGGGTTCCTCTTCAACTAAGGCCTTTTCGTCAAAAACCTCAACTCCATTCTCATCAAATTCCGCGTCTTCATTTAAATCATGAACTTTCAGCGTATTCTGACTCATAAGGTGGCTCCTACCCGTGATCCCTTGACGGAACATTCAAGCAAAAGCCTGGTTCCGCCGATTTATCGCTGCGGCAAATAACGCAGCGGGTTTACGGATTTCCCCTTGTAACGAATTTCAAAATGCAAGCGTGTTGAACTGGTTCCGGTGCTACCCATGGTCGCTATTTTTTGCCCCGCCTTAACTTCTTGTTGTTCCCGGACCAGCATTGTGTCGTTATGGGCGTAGGCACTCAGGTAATCATCATTATGTTTGATGATAATCAGATTACCGTAGCCGCGCAGCGCATTACCGGCATAAACAACGCGGCCATCTGCGGTCGCGATAATTGCCTGTCCTTTGCTACCTGCGATGTCAATCCCCTTGTTGCCTCCCTCAGAAGCACCAAAGGTTTCAATCACTTTGCCCTCAGTCGGCCAGCGCCAGGTGGAGATCGGCGTACTGGTTGTTGTACTGCTGACAGTTGGCTCGGTTGTGCTTGCTGTTGGTACCGTTACAGGCGCTGTGACCGTGGTCGCAGTTGGCTTGTTGTTCGGCAACATTTTGTTAGCACTCTGTTCACCCGAAGATTCAGAATACGTAATTGTCGGTTGCGACGCAACAGCAACGGTGGAATTTTGTGCAGGCTTGATCACAACTCCTTGCTCTGCTGCGTCGGCCTGGGTAATGGCATTTCCGCCAGTGATTGGCGTACCGGAAGCATTCCCCACCTGTAAGGTCTGACCTACGTTCAGAGCGTAAGGCGCCTGAATATTGTTGCGTTGGGCAAGGTCACGGAAATCGTTGCCAGTAATCCAGGCGATATAGAAAAGTGTGTCGCCTTTTTTCACGGTGTAAGTACTGCCGCTATAACTGCCTTTCGGAATATTCCCGTACTGACGGTTATAGACGATGCGTCCGTTTTCCATTTGCACAGGTTGTTGGGCAACAGGCTGTACCGGTTGGATTTGCGGCTGTTGAGCCGATTGAATTTGTGGCTGTTGTACCGGCTGAATTTGCGGTTGCTGCGTTGTAGACGTCGTCCCCATTTTCGGTGGCGGCGTAATCAACATACCAGAATTGGTATTTGCAGGCGCATTGCCATTGACAGAGCTGACCGGTGCCGGTGGATTTGAAGTGTCAGAACAGCCAGCCAACCATAGTGAAACCAGTGACAAAGCCGCAATACGGCGAACGGTGAATTTTGGGCTTCCCGCGCTCATTTATCCCCCAGGAAAAAATTGGTTAATAACCAGTGACATAATTACCGTGCAAGGCACCCTACTGAACACTGGAAAAGATGTTCACGATACGCTGACCTGCTGCAAAATAACCAGGAAAATTCCAGGTATTTTCCTCACGCGCTAAGCCAGCTCCCCCTTTACTAAGGGAACAAAGCGCACAGCCTCCACGGTGTCGATAATAAATTCGCCTCCCCGACGACGCACCCGCTTTAAATACTGGTGCTCTTCCCCTACGGGTAAGACGAGAATGCCGCCTTCATCCAGTTGCGTCATTAACGCTGTCGGAATTTCGGGCGGTGCAGCCGTTACAATGATAGCGTCAAACGGCGCACGTGCTTGCCAACCTTGCCATCCATCGCCGTGACGGGTTGAAACATTGTGTAAATCAAGATTTTTCAGACGTCTGCGCGCCTGCCACTGCAATCCTTTAATCCGCTCGACCGAGCATACATGCTGGACAAGATGTGCCAGAATTGCTGTTTGATATCCTGAACCAGTGCCGATCTCCAGCACTCGCGACTGCGGCGTCAGTTCGAGTAATTCAGTCATTCGCGCCACCATATACGGCTGCGAAATTGTCTGCCCCTGACCTATCGGCAACGCGATATTGTCCCAGGCTTTTTGTTCAAACGCTTCATCGATGAATTTTTCACGCGGCACGGCAGCAAGTGCATTAAGCACCTGCTCATCCTGAATACCTTGCGCACGTAATTGATCCAGAAGTGCTTGTACGCGTCTGCTTACCATTGCGTGCCAACTCCCACGCTGTTTAACCAGTCTGAAACCACATCTTGCGCGTTGTGCGCGGTTAAATCTACATGCAGCGGCGTGATGGAGACGTAGCCTTCATCTACCGCAGCAAAATCGGTCCCCGGACCGGCATCACACTTACCGCCCGGCGGGCCAATCCAGTACAGCGTATTACCGCGCGGATCCTGCTGCGGAATCACTTGATCTGCCGGATGCCGTGTACCGCAGCGAGTCACGCGGATACCTTTAATCTGATCCAGCGGTAAATCAGGTACGTTGATATTGAGAATACGTCCGGTACGCAGCGGCTCTTTACACAGTGCGCGCAAAATGGAGCAGGTGACTGCTGCAGCAGTGTCGTAATATTTATGCCCGTCAAGTGAAACGGCCAGCGCCGGAAAGCCTAAATGACGGCCTTCCATCGCGGCGGCTACCGTGCCGGAATAAATAACATCATCACCCAGATTCGGCCCGGCGTTAATACCCGAAACCACAATATCCGGGCGCGGACGCATCAGAGCATTCACGCCAAGATAGACACAATCGGTCGGGGTTCCCATTTGCACGGCGATATCACCATTTTCAAAGGTAAACGTGCGCAGGGAGGATTCCAGCGTCAGGGAATTTGAAGCGCCGCTGCGATTACGATCGGGGGCGACCACCTGAACGTCAGCAAACTCACGCAGAGCTTTCGCCAGCGTTTGTATACCGGGCGCATGTACCCCGTCATCATTACTCAGCAATATGCGCATAATCACCTGTTGTGTTGATAAGTTCCCTGACAACGCTGGTTGCAAAGCTTCCTGCCGGAAGCCAGAAACGGATTTCGACGGTGACGTCATCCCACCAGTTCCAGCTTAATTGTTGCGGATATAACAGCATCGCTCTGCGCGCCGCCTCAACTTTTTCGCGCAGCAGTAAGGCTTGTAATTCAGTTTCTTCGGCGACAGCTGCTTGTTCGAATGCCAGCGCCTCACGCTGGGTTCCCCATTCGCCGCAACCCGGCATTGCAGCTGTAATTAACAGCTCTTTATCGTTCACGCGACGCTGTAATTCCGCCAGTTCTTCGGTGGTTGCAACAAACCAGCTGCCGCGCCCGGCTAATTGTAGCGCATCACCGTCAACAACCTGATTAACTTCTGCTTTTTTGAGACGCTCAGCAACAATCTGATTAAACAACGCACTACGAGCTGCCGACAACCAAAAACTACGCTTATTGCGATCGCGCACCGGAGTATTGGTTTGCGCCCAGCGCAACGCGCCCTGCAAATTACTACCACCAATACCAAAACGTTGCGCGCCAAAGTAATTCGGTACACCTTTCACGCAAATATCGATCAATCGCTGTTCAACGTCATCACGATTGCTCACTTCTCGCAGCACCAGGGTAAAGGCATTGCCTTTCAGCGCCCCTAAACGCAGTTTACGTTTGTGGCGCGCATACTCCAGTACCTGGCAGCCTTCCAGTTGAAACGCGCTCAGATCAGGCATCTCTTTGCCCGGTACCCGAGCGCATAACCATTGTTCCGTAACGGCATGTTTGTCTTTTTGCCCAGCGAAGCTGACTTCACGGGCATGAATTTTCAGGAATTTCGCCAGTGCGTCGGCCACAAAACGGGTATTGCAACCGTTTTTGAGGATTCGCACCAGGATATGCTCACCTTCACCATCAGGCTCAAAGCCTAAATCTTCCACCACCACAAAGTCTTCCGGGTTGGCTTTCAGCAGCCCGGTTCCTTGCGGTTTGCCGTGGAGGTAAGTGAGATTATCAAATTCAATCATTTTGTTGCCTTAATGAGTAGCGCCACCGCTTCACAGGCAATCCCTTCCCCACGTCCGGTAAATCCGAGTTTTTCCGTAGTAGTGGCTTTCACGTTAACATCATCCATATGGCAGCCGAGATCTTCGGCAATAAACACGCGCATTTGTGGAATATGTGGCAGCATCTTCGGTGCCTGAGCGATGATAGTGACATCGACGTTGCCGAGGGTATAGCCCTTCGCCTGAATGCGTCGCCAGGCTTCGCGTAGCAGCTCGCGGCTGTCAGCGCCTTTAAATGCGGGATCTGTATCCGGGAATAGCTTGCCAATATCCCCCAGCGCCGCTGCACCAAGTAATGCATCGGTCAGCGCGTGCAGCGCCACGTCGCCATCAGAATGTGCCAGCAGCCCTTTTTCATAAGGGATGCGCACGCCACCAATGATAATTGGGCCTTCGCCGCCAAAGGCGTGAACATCAAAACCGTGTCCAATTCGCATTATGTATTCTCCTGATGGATGGTTCGGGTGAGGTAAAATTCGGCAAGCGCCAAATCTTCCGGGCGCGTGACTTTAATGTTATCCGCTCGGCCTTCGACAAGCTGCGGATGAAAACCGCAGTATTCCAGCGCTGAGGCTTCGTCAGTAATGGTAGCGCCTTCATTTAAAGCGCGTGTCAGGCAGTCATGTAACAGCTCACGAGGGAAAAATTGCGGCGTAAGCGCGTGCCATAAGCCGTTGCGATCAACGGTATGAGCGATGGCATTTTTGCCTGGCTCGGCGCGTTTCATCGTATCGCGCACCGGCGCGGCGAGGATCCCTCCCGTGCGGCTGGTTTCGCTCAACGCCAACAGACGCGCGAGGTCATCCTGATGCAGACAAGGGCGAGCGGCGTCATGCACCAGTACCCACTGCACATCGCCAGCGGCTTTCAGACCTGCCAGCACGGAATTAGCACGCTCTTCACCACCATCAACAACGGTGATTTGCGGATGATTCGCCAGAGGAAGTTGAGCAAAGCGGTTATCGCCAGGGCTTATTGCAATGACGACACGCGTCACCCGGGGATGCGCCAGCAGCGCATGCACCGAGTGTTCAAGAATGGTTTGATTACCGATTGAGAGATATTGCTTAGGACATTCCGTTTGCATTCGGCGGCCAAATCCGGCCGCCGGAACCACGGCGCAAACATCCAAATGAGTGGTTGCCATGTTAATTCCTGGGCTGATTTATCGATTGTTTTGCCCCGCAGACTGCGCGCGCTTCGACGCGTCAGGCACCAGACGATAAAAAGTTTCGCCCGGCCTGGTCATGCTGAGTTCATTACGCGCACGCTCTTCGAGCGCCTCCTGGCCGCCATTGAGATCGTCAATTTCGGCAAAAAGCTGATCGTTTCGCGCTTTAAGTTTCGCGTTTGTAGCTTGCTGTGCCGCCACATCATCATTGACGCGGGTATAGTCATGTATACCGTTCTTACCGAACCACAGCGAATACTGTAGCCAGACCAGAATAGCCAGCAACAGCAGCGTTAGTTTACCCATCCTGCCCCCTGAAAAACGGCATCCTCATCCCATGCATCCGAAGACGACTCTACATCCTCTGTTGGGGATACCGCGACAACGCGGGCAAATGTACCACATTTGTCCACTGTTACGTATACCCAGGGCGCGCAGAACATAATCTCATTATTGGTTACGGTTTGAATTATGGACAGAATGAACAGGAAAGAACAGATTAGCCCAACAACCACATAAACAGTGCACCAAACATAATGCCAACGGTGATAAAAGTGAAAACAATACTGTAGCGTAATTTCCCGTCCATCAAGGAATGCAGCGCAATACCTACCACCACCGCAACAGGCATTAGCGCCAGAAAGAAAGGCCAGGTGTAGATAAAGAAAAACAGCGTGTTAGAGCCATAAATCAACATCGGAATCGCCAGTGCACACAGCCAGGACACAAAACCGACCACGGCCCCAGGTAGCGACCATGTGGTTTCTTCGTCCTCGGTAAGGCTAGCACTATTTGTTAGTGTAATGTTATGGCTATTACGCATATCTGATCCTGTTACTTTGACGAACCGGGCATGAAAACCCGATGGTGTCTCAGGATCTGATAATATCGTTCTGTCTCAGTAGATCTAATAATTGCTGAACCAAATTTGTTACTAATTGTTCACCATTGAGATGAATTTCTGCCGATTCAGGCGCTTCGTAAACGGAGTCTATTCCCGTAAAGTTGCGCAGTTCACCGGCACGCGCTTTCTTATACAAGCCTTTTGGATCGCGGGCTTCACAAATCGCCAGTGGCGTATCGACAAATACTTCGATAAACCGCCCTTCCCCTACACGCTCACGAACCATCTGACGTTCGCCACGGTGTGGGGAAATAAATGCAGTTAGCACCACCAGTCCGGCTTCAACCATTAAATTCGCCACTTCACCTACCCGACGGATATTTTCTTTGCGATCGGCATCGCTAAAACCGAGATCGCTACATAGCCCGTGGCGGACGTTGTCACCATCCAGCAAATACGTACTGACGCCGAGTTTATGCAATGTTTCTTCCAGCGCGCCCGCGACGGTTGATTTACCGGACCCGGAGAGGCCGGTAAACCACAGTACAACACCACGATGGCCGTGGTGTTGTTCACGCTGTTGCGGAGTTACCGGGTGGCTATGCCAGACGACGTTTTCGTCATGCCGCGCCATCATTTACCTCCCAGTAAATCGCGCGCGCCCCAGTGCGGGAAGTGGCGGCGTACTAACGCATTCAGTTCCAGCTCGAACGCGCTAAATTCCGACGGCGCAACGGCGGCCTCGTTTTTCGGCTCATGCACCATACCGGCACCAACAGTCACGTTGCTCAGGCGATCGATAAAAATCAGCCCACCCGTCACCGGATTTTGTTGATAACGATCTAACACCAGCGGCTCGTCAAAGGTGAGATCCACGAGGCCGATCCCATTCAGTGGCAGGTTTTCAACTTCGCGTTGGGTAAGGTTATTAATATCAACCTGATAGTGAATACCATCAACGCGGGCGCGCGTCTTCTTACCGGCGATTTTGATGTCGTAACTCTGCCCAGGGGAAAGCGGTTGCTCCGCCATCCATACCACATCAACTGACGCGCTCTGCACTGCCGGTAACGCTTCATCTGCTGTCAGCAGCAGATCGCCACGGCTGATATCGATCTCGTCCGTCAGCACCAGGGTGATCGCTTCTCCAGCAAAAGCTTCTTCGCGATCGCCATCAAAAGTGACGATCCGCGCGATGCTTGACTCCACACCAGAGGGCAGCACTTTGACACGTTGCCCGACTTGCACGCTGCCGGAAGCCAGCGTTCCGGCGTAGCCACGAAAATCGAGATTCGGGCGGTTAACGTACTGAACCGGGAAGCGCATCGGCTGGGCATCAACCACTCGCTGAATCTCCACGGTTTCCAGCACTTCGAGTAGTGTCGGTCCGCTGTACCACGGCATACTTTCGCTTTGCGAAGCCACATTGTCGCCTTCCAGCGCAGAGAGCGGCACAAAACGAATATCCAGATTGCCCGGCAATTGTTCGGCAAAAGTCAGGTAGTCTTCACGAATGCGGGTGAATGTCTCTTCACTGTAATCCACCAGATCCATTTTGTTGATCGCTACGACCAGATGTTTGATCCCCAACAGCGTGGAGATAAAACTGTGACGACGGGTTTGATCGAGCACGCCTTTACGGGCGTCGATCAATAAGATCGCCAGCTCACACGTTGACGCGCCGGTCGCCATATTGCGGGTGTACTGCTCATGCCCGGGGGTGTCGGCGATAATAAATTTACGCTTCTCGGTAGAGAAATAACGGTAAGCCACATCGATAGTGATGCCCTGTTCGCGTTCCGCTTGCAGGCCATCCACCAGCAACGCCAAATCCAGTTTTTCGCCCTGGGTGCCGTGTCGTTTGCTGTCGTTATGCAGCGATGAGAGCTGATCTTCGTAGATCTGACGGGTATCGTGCAGCAGGCGACCAATCAGGGTACTTTTGCCGTCATCGACACTGCCGCAGGTCAGAAAACGCAGCAGGCTTTTATGTTGTTGCGCAATCATCCAGGCTTCGACGCCGCCTTCATTGGCGATTTGTTGTGCAAGTGCGGTGTTCATCTTAAAAATACCCCTGACGTTTTTTTCAGCTCCATAGAGCCTGCCTGGTCGCGGTCAATCACGCGCCCCTGACGCTCACTGGTGGTGGAGACCAGCATCTCTTCGATGATCTCCGGCAGCGTTTGTGCATTTGACTCCACCGCACCGGTCAGCGGCCAGCAGCCCAGCGTGCGGAAGCGAACCATCCGTTTTTTAATCACTTCACCCGGTTGCAGGTCGATACGGTCGTCATCAATCATCATCAACATACCGTCGCGTTCCAGAACCGGACGTTCCGCAGCGAGATACAGCGGAACAATGTCGATATTTTCCAGCCAGATGTATTGCCAGATATCCTGCTCGGTCCAGTTAGAGAGCGGGAAGACGCGGATGCTTTCGCCTTTGTTGATCTGCCCGTTATAGTTGTGCCACAACTCCGGACGCTGGTTTTTCGGATCCCAGCGATGAAATCGGTCACGGAAAGAGTAGATTCGTTCTTTGGCGCGGGACTTCTCTTCATCGCGACGTGCGCCACCGAAAGCGGCATCAAAACCGTATTTATTCAGTGCCTGTTTCAAACCTTCGGTTTTCATAATGTCGGTATGTTTGGCGCTGCCGTGCACGAACGGGTTAATCCCCATCGCCACGCCTTCCGGATTTTTATGTACCAGCAACTCGCAGCCGTAAGCTTTCGCCGTACGATCGCGGAACTCATACATCTCGCGGAATTTCCAGCCGGTATCGACATGCAGCAGTGGGAACGGCAGCGTACCTGGATAAAACGCCTTGCGCGCCAGATGCAGCATGACGCTGGAATCTTTACCGATAGAGTAGAGCATCACCGGATTTGAGAATTCTGCCGCCACCTCGCGAATGATGTGGATGCTTTCCGCCTCCAGTTGCCGCAGGTGGGTAAGTCGTTTTTGATCCATAACCGTTCCTTTGCAATACCGCTATTTTCTTGCCATCAGATGTTTCGACTATAGGGAGCGCAGGAGAACGAATGAAATTACCAATTGGAATGAGTAGTTCCTTAACGGAATAACGCTTTGGCAAAGCAAATATCAAAAAGTGCTTAAGCTACCGGATTTCGGGCGTTTAGGAAGATTTGAAATTGTTTTAGCGCAGCGGCAGTTTCATACTATGGCGGTAAAAATTTTGCATGGTATTTAAGGACTCACTATGTTTTCCGCATTGCGCCACCGTACCGCTGCCCTGGCGCTCGGCGTATGCTTTATTCTCCCCGTTCACGCCTCATCACCTAAACCTGGTGATTTTGCCAATACACAGGCGCGACATATTGCCACTTTCTTTCCGGGACGAATGACCGGAACACCCGCAGAAATGTTATCTGCCGATTATATTCGGCAACAGTTTCAGCAAATGGGTTACCGCAGTGATATTCGAACATTTAATAGCCGATATATTTATACCGCACGCGATAACCGTAAAAACTGGCACAACGTGACGGGAAGTACGGTGATTGCCGCTCATGAGGGCAAAGCGCCGCAGCAGATCATCATTATGGCGCATCTGGATACCTATGCCCCGCAGAGCGACGCAGATGCAGATGCCAATCTCGGCGGGCTGACGTTACAAGGAATGGATGATAATGCCGCAGGTTTAGGTGTCATGCTGGAGCTGGCTGAACGCCTGAAAGATATTCCGACTGAGTATGGGATTCGTTTTATTGCCACCAGTGGTGAAGAGGAAGGGAAATTAGGCGCTGAGAATTTACTCAAGCGCATGAGTGATACCGAAAAGAAAAATACTTTATTGGTGATTAACCTCGATAATCTGATTGTTGGCGATAAGCTGTATTTCAACAGTGGCGTAAAAACACCTGAAGCAGTAAGGAAATTAACGCGCGACCGGGCGCTGGCAATTGCCCGCAGTCATGGAATTGCCGCCACCACAAATCCAGGTTTGAATAAAAACTATCCGAAAGGCACTGGGTGTTGTAATGACGCAGAAATATTCGACAAAGCGGGCATTGCTGTACTTTCGGTGGAAGCGACAAACTGGAATCTTGGGAATAAGGATGGTTATCAGCAACGAGCAAAAACAGCCGCATTCCCTGCAGGAAATAGCTGGCATGACGTAAGACTGGATAATCAACAGCATATAGATAAGGCACTTCCTGGAAGAATAGAACGCCGCTGCCGTGATGTTATGCGGATAATGTTACCGTTGGTGAAGGAGCTGGCGAAGGCGTCTTGATGGGGTTGAAAATGGGGGTTGGGAGTTCTACCGCAGGGGCGGGGGAACTCTTCAGCGCGGTGCGCAAACTATGCGCGGAGTGCGGTTTATCCCCGCTGACGCGGGGAACACGAACGACGCTGATATATTTCTGATGTTTAAAGCGGTTTATCCCCGCTGACGCGGGGAACACCTTCCCGGACCAGTTTCTGAATATATGGCGTGCGGTTTATCCCCGCTGACGCGGGGAACACGGAGTAGTCCTGGTATGCCATCGTAGCCAGCACGGTTTATCCCCGCTCGCGCGGGGAACTCTGGGNACAACAGTACGGCTACGGGCGCTGAGTCTGTTTATCC